>NZ_JH992901.1:4502143-4802143 GCF_000315565.1 Mastigocladopsis repens PCC 10914
TCACTGACCACTGTCTTTCCTGGTGCCTATGGCGCAGTGGAACCACTCTGACCCCATCCCGAACTCAGTTGTGAAACGCTGCTGTGGCGACGATAGTTGGCGGGTTGCTGCCTGCTACAATAGCTCGGTGCCAGGTTTATTTTTAAGCAAAAAGCCTCTTTCTCCAACCCAGAAAGAGGCTTTTTGTTTTGTGTGATATGTACACCTGCAGCATTTAAAACGTAAGCTAACAGGTCTAGATGTTTATCAAGTAGAGGAATTAAGCAGTTGACCAAAGTCAGTTAATTAGGAATTTTTACGTTCTTCCTTTTACCGTGAATTCACGTAAAAAACTAGAGTGATTAGATAGAGTTGCGATTGTTAACATTACTTAAGTATTACCGTGTAAATACTGTTGTAACAAACCAATCACGACCTCTGGTTTTTCCAAATGGGGGAGAACTCCTGCACCTGGAATTATATGAAAATGCCGAATTGCACTAGAATTCAACTTTATCAAACGCTGTCCTAGCTTAACACTGGTAAACTGTGCTTCCTCACCCCAAAATATTACCGTAGGAATTGTTAGTTGTTGAATATACAAACTCAAGTCAAAGTAAAGGTCACCTCGCAAAAATGCTAAGGCGGCAAATTTAGCATTGGGCTGTTGTGCAGAGGCTAAGTAAGCCTGTACCATTTCCTCAGAAACTCGTTCTGGTTTGGCAAACAGAAAACTTTGCAAAAAGTTGCGTACCGCCAGTTCATTTTCAGCGCCTAAAGTATAAATTAGATTATCCAACAGGGGTGTGTTGATAACCTGAAGAGGAAGTCTGCGTCCAACACCTTGCCCAAAGTCATCAAATCCTGAGGGACACACCAGAAATAGCCCTTGGAATAAAAAAGGGTGGGCAATGGCGAGGCGAATAATCAAACCAGCAGTTAATGAAGACGCAACCACCGTTACAGGTGGGCGACAAGTATGTCTGATAAACTCTGCAATAGTCGTTAAATAATCGTTAATTTGGTATTCTCGCACGGGATGTGTAGATTCACCCCAACCGATTAAGTCCGGGGCTAATACCTGGTACGTAGCGGCAAAAGCAGGATAAACTTTAGACCATTCATAAGCAGAAGCCCCACCACCAAAGTTATGGAGGAAGACGAGGGGAGGTAAATTTTCTGTCTTAGCAATCAACCAAGGTTCAGTCGTTTGGGTATAGTAAACCATAAACCCTAGGGAAGTATTAATAACTTTTTGCCCAAAGCCTGGGGGTTGAAACTGTAGCATCATTAGATAAAGCCTAAACTCTTCTTTCTCAAATTTTCCCCTAGCACTTCATACGAAGTTGCTTCCAAACAAAGTAATTCGAGAAGACAAGGTGTAATGAATCGTGACTAACAAAAATCGCTCTCAATGGGATTTAGGGAGATTCATCCAAACCCTCACCTATTTTGAGGTCATTCCTTTTCTCAACTGGATACAGGATTTTATCCAAGGTCGTTCTCAGAGTAGCAGCGATATATCTAATGGAGCAAGACAAGTGGGTGTAATACTAGTAGTAGGTGCAACGGGTGGAGTCGGTAAGCGAGTGGTCAGACGACTACTGGAACAAAGTTATAAAGTGCGCGCACTTGTGCGAGACATCGACAAAGCACGGTCAATTCTTGGCAATGACGTTGAATTAGTCGGTGCGGATATTACCAAGCCTGAAACTCTGACTTCTCTCGTCATGGCTGATATACAAGCTGTGATATGCTGCACGGCTGTGCGCGTGCAACCAGTAGAAGGAGATACCCCAGAACGCGACAAATACAATCAAGGCATCAAATTTTACCAGCCAGAAATTGTTGGCGACACCCCTGAAAATGTGGAATACCAGGGGGTGAAAAACTTGGTAGAAGCTGCTGTGAAATATTTGCCCAAACCAGGGGAAAAATTCTTATTTGATTTCACAAAACCATCAACAGAATTAAAGAATACCTGGGGTGCGGTGGATGATGTCGTGATGGGTGGCGTGAGTCAAAGTCATATTCAATTGGTGGAAGAGACAGCTTTGTTTGCTGGTCATGTCTCAACCGCAAACTCTGGGGGATTTGCTTCTGTAAGAACAAAAAATTTCACTCCTCCTTTCAACTTATCCTCTTATGAAGGCGTGGAATTGCGTTTGAAAGGTGACGGTAAGCGTTATAAATTCCTCCTGCGTACAGAGGCACAATGGGATGGTGTTGCCTACAGTTTTTCTTTTGACACGGAGGCTAATACCTGGATAGATGTCCGCGTTCCCTTTGCCGATATGATTCCGGTATTTCGTGCCAAAACATTAAAAGATGGCTCGCCAATTGATGCTAGCAAAATTTGCTCATTTCAACTTATGTTGAGCAAGTTTGAATATGACGGCGAATTAAATCCAAAATTTTCTCCTGGTGGTTTTGCTTTGCAGGTGGAATCAATAAAAGCTTATGGTGGAGCAAATTTTCCACAGTTTATCTTAGTGAGTTCAGCGGGTGTGACTCGTCCCGGACGCCCCGGAATTAACTTAGATGAAGAACCGCCAGCAGTCAGATTAAATGACCAATTGGGAGGAATTCTAACGTGGAAATTGAAGGGAGAAGAGAGTTTAAGAGAAAGTGGAATCCCTTACACGATTATTAGACCATGTGCGCTCACTGAGGAACCAGGAGGCAAGGAGTTTATTGTTGAGCAAGGCGATAATATTAGGGGAAAAATCAGCCGTGAGGATGTCGCTCAACTATGTGTAGAAGCGCTACAACAAACTAAAGCGTGTCACGTCACGTTTGAGGTAAAAGAGGGAGAAAAGACCGCTAGTTCTATTGACTGGCAAAGATTATTTTCTCAACTGCAATCAAACTTACGCTAGTAGCGCGTCTATGTCAAAATTGTGTATTACGAAGCTTGAAATTGATTGACAAATCTTTATCCAGACTATCCTTCATGCACCAAATGAGCGTAGACGCCCTACTAAGCCTAATTTCATAGTTGGAGCAAAGCGATGAAACGTATTGGGCTGGTGGCGTTAGCCCTGTTTTTGGTGATTATGCTTTGGGGTGGGGTGTTTTCAAACACCGCCTTGTCTCAGCAAATAGAATCCCGCTTCTACAACCTAGAAGCGGACTTTAATCGTTTGGAATCTCGAGTAAGCCGCATTGAGGCGCAACTGGGTCAAACCGGTCGCGCACCCTCTAACGCACCAGCGACATCACCACCGTCTTCGCGTTCTGGAAGAAACGTGTCACAGCAAGAACGAGAGAAGATGTTTGATAGGCTTGCAACTCTGGTGATAGAACTTAAGCAGCAAGTCAATCAATTAGAGGGGCGAGTTGTTAAGTTGGAGAAACGCTAACCCAAATTCTCACTGAATTGACATGACAGCAAGTATCAATGAATCTGTGACTTATGAAGGCGGGTGTCACTGCGGTGCAGTGCGCTTTCAAGTGGTAGTTGACAACCACAAAGCTGATGAGTGCAACTGCTCAATTTGCAAAATGAAAGGCTTTTTACATTTAATTGTGCCGCAAGATAAGTTTACTTTGCTGCACGGCGAGGATAAGCTAACTAGCTACACATTTAACACAGGAGTCGCAAAGCATAAATTTTGCAGCATTTGTGGAATTCACTCTTTTTACATTCCGCGCAGTCATCCTGACTGCATTGATGTCAATGTCCGCTGTCTTGATGGCGATGTCATTTCGCGATTTGAAATTGTGAATTTTGATGGCGTTAATTGGGAGCAGAATGTCCACAAGTTGAGGGAAAAAACTGCGGATTGATTGGCGATCGCTGTTACCTGTAGTAACATTCCTCAATCCAAATTCGCATTTCTTCCTCAGAACCAAAACAAGCAGATCGTCCTGTGAGGGGGTCGTAAGCACGCCAAGAAAAAATACGACCATGACGGTCTGATTCCTGCCATACTTGCAGTTCAGAACTGCTAACCAGCCATATCACAACATGTTCCCAAACTTTTTTCAAGGGCAACAAAAGTTGTTTTGAAGTATTAAATATTTGCATAACAAATTACCTGCATGAAGAGAGAACTATTACTTTTACCTTCGCTCAGGAATTTAAGAGTGAGAAGGTACAGTTTTTGCAGATTTGTACTAGAACAGTTATGCACCTTGACAACTGTTCTAGTCAAAATTCGCCCAACTGTACCATGCACAACCGTGAAAAATCGCTTATATTGCCAGTAATAGTGCTGTTGTCGTCATAAGTGAGTGCGCCAAAATGAAGATTTTTTTAGATCGGCAGTCACCTAAGCCTATTTATTTGCAGATACGCGATCGCATTAGTTGTCTGATTAAATCCGGCGCACTGCAACAAGGCGATCGCCTCCCCTCAATCCGCTCTTTGGCAGAAAATTTGCAAGTTAATAAACTAACCATTATTGAGGCATACAACGTTTTAGAAGCAGATGGAGTGATTTGTGCTCGTCAAGGTTCTGGTTATTTCGTAAACACTCAGCCTCTGGTTTCTGCGAACCTGAAACCAACATTTGCCCCAGAGCAAGAGGTCATCATAAAAGAGCCAGGAGGCAATTCTTTTTTTGATATGCATGTGGCGAGAGTGCAAGCACAAGCTCAACCTGGAATGATTGATTTGAGTTTTGGCTTTCCTTGTCCACCGAAAAATATAATGCAAATTTCCAAACGAGCGCTCAAGCAGGTAGATGTATTATGTAAATACGACTTGCCACAAGGACAGTTAATACTACGCAGACAAATTGCTCAAATGTTGGTACATCAGGGACTGGATGTATCACCTGAGGATTTAATTATTACCAATGGCTCTGAGCAAGCTTTGTCATTGGCAATGTCTCATTTTGTGCAACCCGGAGATTGGGTGATTGTAGAAGCTCCCACCTATTATGGTGCGATCGCCATCTTAGAAAACTTAGGAGCCAAAATCATCGGTATTCCCATGAAACCCGAGGGGATGAATCTGGAATTGTTAGAGCAATACCTCAAGAGCCATCGCCCGAAATTAATCTACACCATCAGTACCCTACACAATCCTACCGGTTTGACGACCACTCAGACACATCGCCAAAAATTGCTGGCATTAGCCGAACAATATGAATGTCCGATTTTGGAAGATAATGCTTATGAAGGATTGAATTTTGAGCCTGTACCAGCGCCAATTAAAGCTTTAGATAAACACGAATTTGTGACATACGTCGGTACTTTTACTAAAACTTTGATGCCTGGGTTAAGAGTGGGCTATATGGTGGTGACAGGCAAGCATTATCAAGCAATTTTGGAGCGGAAATTAGTTCATGACATTCATGTATCCACGGTTTCTCAAGCAATAGTGAGTGAATTCCTTGCATCAGGACATTACCGTCGTCACCTCAGCCAACTGCGAGCGGAAAATATCCAAAGTCGCAATATTATGGTGCAAGCGATGGAGCGTTATTTTCCCGCAGAAGCAAAGTGGACAATTCCCAAAGGAGGGTTATTTCTTTGGGTGCAATTACCAGCCGATATTCCTATTCAAGCAATGACTAAGGAAGCCTTGTCGGAAAATGTACTGATATTCTGTGGTTCCGCATTTTTCCCCGATAAACAGGGTTATCCAGCGATGCGACTAACTTTTGCCAACTCACCACAGGACATCGAGCAAGGTATCTCTGTTTTGGGTAAATTGTTGAAAAAACATCTTGACAAAAGTGGCGAGAGGAGAAACAAATATCAAACGCTTGTTCACAGTATTTAGCTCCCCTTTAGCCTTCCTTCTTTAGCAGCGTGATTTCATTGGCTGGCTTTCAGGCAATACGGTTCAGTTATCGATTTTTAGTCAGATTCGGAGATATGCCCAGACGCTTCAAACAGCGCGTCTGGATATTGCCGTCCTGATAACGGTTTTGCTCTTATCAGCAACTGTATTGGGCTTTAAGGAGAAAAGATGCCCAAAAGCTAAATTTAAATGTGAAGCTTTGAAAAGTGTCCTAAACACCAGACATTTCCGGAACTGTAGAGGAACTCTCTGTAGTCCAATACAGAGAAGAACTTAAGAAAGAGAGGTTAAACAATGTTCAGTAATCTCGCTTTGATTGCTCTGGTGATTGTTTCTGCCCCAATTATCTGTCGTGCGACAGAAGTCAGAAACAGCAGAAGAAGTAAATAAATACTAGAATAGTATATTTCGATTGCTTATACAAAACCAAGTAGAATTTCCTGACAACTTGGTAACAAAATAAGACTCTAAAAATACAGGCTAATATATACAAATATTTGCATATATTAGCCCTATTACAAAACTTAGGCAGCAACAGGCTCCAACAACTGAATGTTGGAAAAGATAATTTCCTGAATTGATGTTTGTCCTTCTGTCTCGGTGCGAATCTCTCGGCGATTTAGGATAAAGTAATCACCAACCTTTTCGTACTCATCTGTAAATTCGCTTCTTCCGCCTTTTTGTTCAGCCGTTTTTGGGTCGTGGTATACGGAGTCATATTGATGAGACAGGTAGCCTTCGCCTGTATCGTGGCTGCTGAAGGTGTCAATCGTCACAACCACATTGTGGATATGACGGTGGACGTGGCTCACTTCATTGTTACGAACTTTGTAGCGATCGCCTTCGGACTTACCGCCTAAAAGAATCTCAACAGCACCAGTTTCGTCAGTTGCACCATAGCGAAATGTATTTGCGCCATGGGTTTCTTCAAAAGAGCGACGGATGCGGTGAATCGCAATCTCCCATGCTTGATTGTTAATGAACTGCTTCGCTTGCTCGTCTTCTACCTCAAAAACTTCCGCCTTGAGATTGGCGTTGACGCGAATTTTGCCTGTAAACACCTGCTCATCCTGCTTATAGGTGACATCTGCGGTGTAACCAGGGAAGTTTTTCTCCCAAGTGTAACGGTTTTCGTAAGCAGCACGAAAAAGTTCTTGGGCAGAAACTTGTGTTGCTGTCATTGTTTCTCCTATTGTCACCTGTTATGTTAGCTTTTTACCTTTGCTGCTATTAGCATAGAAGTAATTATGAACTTTCGCATAGACCCCAAGTGGGTACACCTATGGTATGTCTCATTCTCTTCAAACTGTATTTCATGAAATAGCTTCTGTCAGCAATGAGCAAGAACTACGACTAGCTCTGATAGATACAGTGGCAGAGTATTTTGGCGTGCAGCGTTGGGGTATCCATCTGCTGGGTGAGCCGTTTCCACCAGAGGTAGATGTTCAGGCTGTTCCAGGTGTATGTATGGAAAGTAACCCGGTTGGACGCTACGTGGTTGAACGTCATGCTCCTGCTCACGAGCAATTGGTGTTACCAACAGGAGACTGGAAGCATTTTTGCTCACGCCATGACCATGAACATGTGATGAGCGGACCCATTGTCTGTGATGGTCGTCTTGTAGGAACGCTTAACCTCGCTCGCGTGAGTGGGACTGCTGCTTTTAACGTGAACGATCTCGCTGATATGAGTGCTTTATGCCTTCATGTTTCAGCAAAACTTGCCACCCTACGGGCGAAACCAAACACATCGCACTCCCTGTTAGCAAGTCGTCTGACTCCCCGTGAGTTAGAAATTGCTGAGTTAGTCGCACAAGGGTTAACCAATGGGGAAATTGGCGAAAAACTTTGGATCACACAAAATTCTGTCAAACAAGCGCTAAAACGTATGTTCCGTAAGCTGGGAGTTTCAGCGCGTGCTGAGATGGTGGCAAAACTGCAAGATAGTTTGGGAGCGGTTATCAGTTAATTAATAACTGATAACTGTTAACTGTTAACTGTTAACTGTTAACTGTTAAGATTCGCGTCCGGGTGCCCAAGTATCACGCCATTTCACAGTCCCTTCTTTGGCAATTACCCAGCGACGATTCATGAGATTTTCTCGCAGGGGCGATCGCCCTTCTCGCAACATAGCGTATTTATAACTAATGAGCTTGCCAGCACTTTCGTTAAAGGGAATTTCAGCAAACCACGTATTCGTGTTAATATACTCCAGAGGGTATGCTTTGGCTATATCCCAATTGCCCAGTTCCGGACAGTCCCCAGTGACGACAATAATTTCACCTGGTTGAGTTTGTACACCATTAAGTTGAACTCGCACAATTGTTTGCCCTTTCACTCGTTCTCCAACTCGGCTTAAGACAATCACGCCTCGCTCTTCGAGTTGCAAGTCATAAATTTTACCATCTTTCACTTCATACTTGTTGCGAGTCATGACACAGGTGTGTTCCCCTTCAGGTAGTTCTGTTTCGACTTCTGGTATAGTGACTGCTTCGCCCCTGTTGAGTAAAACAAAGCACAACGAGTCCCGATAGCGACGTACGTAGCCGTAAACATCGGGCGTAATGTATTTTTGCCATTGGCTACCCATCGAAATCGCTGGATTGAGTCGCCGTAAGCCAGAAAGTAGCCTCATGTAACGATAAATTTCACTATCCGTATCCCAATTTTCCATCATGGGACGGTTGTATGGGTCATTTCCACCATTAGTGTCATCGTGGAGATATTGTTCCGTCCCATAATAGATGCAAGGAATACCGCGAGAAGTCATAATCAGGGTCATTGCCACTTTCAGTATCGCTGGATCAGAGTTCAGCGATTGGAAACGGGGCATATCGTGGTTGTCAAGAAAAGTAATTAACTCTGTGGCTCCGTTGTAGCGATAATCTTGGTCAAAAATCTCTTGAATCAGATGAAATCCACCTTCTGCACCTTGTGCTAAAGCTTCCCTAATGGCTACGCACAGCCCAAAGTCTAACATCGTCATGCCAGAATTATTGGCAAATTCTACAGAGCGATCGTCATAGGGATGGCTGAAAATCCATTCACCAAAAATAAACACATCTGGTTTGTGATTGTACATATCACCGGTGAATTCTTGCCAAAACCAGATGGGCATATGCTTAACAGTGTCTACCCGCAGTGCATCCACACCCCGGTCTAGCCATTGCTTAATTGCCGACTTGATATAATTACGATATTCAATATTGTTTTCGTTAAACGTTGCAAGACCGGAGAGTTCACAGTTTTGCACTTGCCATTCGTTTTCCCAGTCCTGCACTTCGCCATAATGGTGATACCAGTGCTGCTCATCATCATTAAAGTCAGCAATTTTCACTCCATCGTCGTATAATTCACCTTTAGTACCACTAATATCAGGGGAGCTATGGTTGCAGACAATATCCAGCACCAGCTTCATCTTGCGATCGTGCAGTTCCGCAATGAGCCTATCAAAAGTTGTATTTCTTGTTTCTTGGGTTTTGTTTAACGAAGGCTCTTCTCCTGTTGCAATGAAGCGAGGATTAATCCGCTTAAAGTCCTTCGTCCAATAGCCATGCATTGCTGCATTGCCAACAAACAAATCTTCAACTTGCTCAAACAAAGGAGTTAACCAAATCGCCGTCACTCCCATGCTTTTGAGATAGTCTAACTTATCGATGACACCTTGCAAATCTCCGCCCCAGTACTTACCCCAATCTTGTTTTGTGGGGTCATACAGCTCTGCATTTTCACCTTCGCTGTTTGAGCGATCGCCATCATGAAAGCGATCCACAACAATAAAGTAAATCGTTTCCTGACGAAATTCAATATCTCTGGTGTAGAGAAACTCTAGATCAATCTCTGTCTCTGATGGTGGAGTTTCTATAATGGCAGCTACTTCTGCCTCTGCGTCTTCTACCTTGTATTGATCTTCGGAAAACAGCGATGGAGGAGTATTTACCATATGAGGATGAAAAATTTTACGCAACTTAAGGTTTGCACATCCCAGAGTAGTCTATTTTTAAGTAATAGGTGTAACTACAAACAATGGTATTATCTACTCTCTCTTTGGTTTTAGGTATCTATCCCTAGCTAGTTTATAAATCTACTTATAATGATATTCCTATAGATAGAAGATAAAACAGAAAGAATATAGTAAATCTCTGTCAAGAAATAATTGAGGGTTAGACGTGTTTTGTAGTAAGCGCTTTAGCGCTAAACCCGCATTTCTCACAAATTATATTATTGAATACGTCATTGGCATACGTTACCCAATTGGGGATAGAGGATTTAGATAAAGCAAACTCTATTCGCCTGAGCGTGGTGCTTTGTTGGTACTCACTCGGAATTCACCGCTAGCAGGCTGTATGTAACTATTAAATTATTAAACTAAATTACAGATTTTCCTACAACCGCTCAAGTATGCTAGGTGGACGGTTGTTAAGACCTAAAAGCTGCGACTCTATACTAGTGACAACAAACTCATGCCTAAAATAGACCCCGCCAAGTTTAAAAAAGTCTCTGTCAGCCTTCCCTTTGGCATCGGTTCTGCTGAATGGGAAGCCGATCCAACGGAGCGTCGGGCTGCATGGTCGTTGTATGTTGAACTTGTTACCCGTATTGCTGTTCAACCTTTGGAAATTGACGAAGGACTGTTGCGTGAGGCGCTGACATCTTTATACAGTCTGTTTGGCATAACACGGGAAGTCCTCAAACAAGCTGGACCAGATGTTGGTGCATCCCGCGAGTCAGTTGGAGGTATTGCTATAGCGGTGTTGAATAATGGTTTGCGCCCCATCCTTGCCAAGTGGCATCCACTGTTGCAGACATGGGAAGCACAGCGTCCTCCTCACCTGAGTCCTAAAGAGCATGAGCGCAATTGGTCTGAGGAAGCGAATTTGCGGGATGAGTTGGAAGCGTTGAGAAGGGATTTGGAACAATATGCCAATGCTCTGGCAATTATTGCTGGTGTGAAGGAATAACACAGGAGAAGCTTCTAGATGTCCTACGCTCAACATCAATTCGATGTCTTCCTAGCTCATAACAGCCAGGATAAACCTCTCGTTAGAGCAATTGCAAATGAACTCAAGCGGCGCGGTTTAAACCCTTGGTTAGACGAGGAGCAAATTCCACCAGGACGCTCATTTCAAGATGAAATTCAACAGGCGATTCCACTGTCCAAATCTGCCGCCATATTTCTTGGTTTACAGGGATTAGGCAAGTGGCAGATCATGGAATTACGTTCACTGACAACAAGGTGTGTAGAAAATGGTATCTCTGTAATACCCGCCCTGCTTCCCGGTGTAAGCGAGTTTCCCCAAGATCTACTCTTTTTGAAAGAGTTTAAATGGGTAAGTTTCTCTGACGGAATTGATGATGAGAATGCGTTGTACGATTTGGAGTGGGGCATTACTGGGAAGAAGCCAGAGCCAATAGTGAAGGCGATCCCGCAAAGTCAAAGCGATGACGTCAGTTATGAACCGAAGAAAGAAGTCCCCAATACCCAAGAACTGAGAAACCTAGAAGTTATTGAAACTCAAAACACCCCGCAAAATCAACAAGATGATTTAGATGATAACCTCAGTAGCGCTCGCGGTGTAAACTACACGCAGCTGCGAGATTTGCTAAAAGCAGGACAGTGGAAAGAAGCGGATCAGGAAACTCTGACAGTTATGCTAAGAGTGGCTGGGAAAGAACAAGAAAGCTGGCTGAGAAAAGAAGACATTGAAAGTTTTCCCTGCACAGACTTACGCACCATGGACACTCTCTGGGCGAAGTATAGCAAAGAACACTTCGGCTTTAGTATGCAAAAGCATATTTGGCAGAGTGTTGGAGGGAACCCAGGTGTATTTAATGAAGAAACTTGGTTTAGTTTTGGTGAACGTGTAGGATGGCGAACAACAAGACATCATCAGATTTTTTTAGTTACTTGGACTTCTAGAGAATGGTCTTATTATTCTCAAATCAACTTCAACCTAGATGCTCCAGAAGGACATCTTCCGCGAATGTGGAACGAATGGCGAGGTGGGGTTGAGATATCTTCCATCGCGTCAAGACTTGTAGAGTGTAATGTATAGCTGCTTTGCGTCTACGCACTTATTGAATTTCTACATAAAGTTTCTTCCCCAAGGCATTCGCATATCTTTCTAAAGTAGAAATACCAACATCTGATCCATCGTTTTCGATTCTGATGATTATAGATTCATGCAAATTTAACCGACGTGCTAATTCTTCTTGTGTGATTCCCGCTTCAATTCTTGCTTGCGCCAGTAGCACCCCAATTTTAAAACTGGAATATCCAGATTCAAAATCTTCCGCGAACTCCGCATCGGTTTGCTTGCGTTTGGCAATGTATTTCTCTACATCACTCATCATTTTGCTTCCTGCTTAAATAATCTCTTTTTCGCTGTTCTGCTAACTCAATCTCGAGTGAAGGAGTTTTTTGTGTCTTTTTAGCAAATCCGTTTGTTAAAACAATCAAGTTATCATCTTCAAAAAAGCCAAGTAGACGAAATGTATTATTGCCTAGTTGAACTCTCACTTCCCAGATATCATCTGTATTCACTAATTTTTTAAGATATTGACTTGGAACAGAATCAAGTTCTTGAATCAGGCGTAATACCCATAGTACTTTTTGCGCTTGTTTGCCAGACAGAGAATCGAGAAATTCTTCAATAGGGCAGCGTTCCAAATCTGTACGGTAAAAGACAACCTCTCTCATTCGTCACTCAGCAAATCAGCCCGTAGGTTAGCAACAGTACCACGTTTTGCCGTACCTGTTCTCATTGCTTCCAGGGTTTGTGCTGCATTTGTGGCAATTTATTTACGCCGTTGTTCAACGCGTCTTTTATAAATCAGTTCCAGTAATAAATCTTGCTCTTCGGTTGAAAGAGCCTCTACATATTCAATGACTGTCTGTAAAGATACAGGCTTGCTCATCAGCAATGTTTAGTGAGTTGTATATTCCTTCATTTTATCTATATTGACATCTATACCTCTTCTTACTGCGCTGCAAGACAGCCAACACTCTAAATCTTGAAAAAACCAGCATATTCCAACCATAAGCTCAAATATGCACCTTAGCGGCGTCGCAGCAAATCCGCACATAGTCTTATGTTGTTTATAACCAAACTATGACTTCTGCTAGAAGAACGACTACCTTTTTACAGCTAGTCTTGACTTAGAGTCGGGGCATCTCAGTACTCTTCAAAATAGGTTATTCACTCCTTTTTAGGAGGAAACCTATGATTGAGGCGAGTCTGTGGAAGCCCCAAAACTGTGAAAAGTCTTGAGAATGAACTCATGGAGTCTTGTCATGATAAATTTGATTTCTAGAGCGATCGCTCACATCAATTCCCTACTTAACCAATTTCAGGTAAAGCGTTTTTTGGCTGTTGTCCTAGTTGGTTTTGTTGTGTTGACAACAAGCGTTAGTAATGAGAGTAGTAGCAAAGTCTTAACCAAGAAGATTGACCAAGCGGTACATCAAGGCGATTCCGACAGACCGAAAACAACAGGAGAATGGAATAAGGAAGCTCGTGAAACAGAAGATGCTCCTGGTGAAAGACTTCAAAAAATTGCAGGAGAATCAGCAGAAGCTGTAAAAGACTTCGGCAAGCTGTACCCAGACACTATTAAAACAAGTGCTGGTGCCCAACCCGATTATCCGGCGCAGGCAGGCAAGAAATACTAAATTTTTCTTTTTGTGTGATTTCAAATTAAGCACAAACACAGATTTTAGAGGTACAGGTGACAGGTTACAGGAAATGGAGAAACTGTAACCTATCACCTGTTACCTTTTACGCCGGATAAATCCGCAGACGCCGATTTGGTTCTTCCCCAAAGCTATGGGACTTCAGGCGATAGTGTTCTACCAACTCGTGCTGCATTTTCCGCACTTGTGGAGAACGGGGCAATAATTCGACTGGCTGTCCTTTGGGAATCACGATTTGCTCTACAGCAAGTCTTGCTTCTTCAAGAGCGTCCATCTCATCATCACTGGCGCTGTGAAGAAACAGTTGCATTTCGCGATCGTCGCCTACATCTGGGTCGTCGATGTTCAGCAACCGCCGCAACCCACGGGTAATCTGTGGTAGGGTGCTAGATTTGATCATGTGGATCGGGACTTGACGTGCTCTAGCCATTTGCCGTAATTTGGCATGGTTTTTGACGTGCGATCGCAGTGCCAATATTGCATCAGCACTATCGATATCTTTTGTCAAGACGACTGGTAAAGAAAGCACCTCAACGACCTGCTCCAATTGGCTGCGGCTGACGCCATAAGGGTATACGTGCAGTGGCAAATCTTCGCCATTAGGTCCTGCCTGTTTAGTGTTGGCAAAATCAAAGCCATCATAGTCATTTAAGGATTCATCCAACAAGCGGTCAAACTCACTGCGTCCAGAAACCTTTTGGGCTTCAGTAGGTAGTGACGGTAGGGGTACCATTTGTCCACTTGCACGCCAGCCGTTAGCCTGTCGTGCTGGTGGAACAAAAGATTCCTCTCCACCGAGTGTTTGTCCGCCACGACCGTTGATGGCGACGAGATGGCGGGTAATATTCACCTTGCCATTGTCATCGATAGTCCTGACTTGTGGGCTTGGCTGGCGTCCCCGTAGGAGATTATCCACTGTGTCAGCAACGCTTTCGTGGACGACCCAGCGCTGCCGTTCTGACATTTCTACAGCAATCTCGAAAGTGGGAGGGGCTTTGCGTTCCAAAACGGTCTTTTGAGACCCCCGTCGTCTGGCTTCATCGTCTCCCAACGTCACAGCTTGGATACCACCAACTAAATCGGCAAGTGTGGGGTTTTTTATGAGGTTTTCAATCTGGTTCCCATGGGCAGTACCTACCAACTGGACACCTCGTTCGGCAATTGTACGAGCTGCCAAGGCTTCTAGTTCTGTACCAATTTCATCAATGACGATGACTTCTGGCATATGGTTTTCCACTGCCTCAATCATCACTTGATGCTGCAAATCGGGATGAGCCACTTGCATTCGCCGTGAGCGCCCAATGGCGGGGTGGGCAACGTCACCATCTCCTGCGATTTCGTTGGAGGTGTCGATTATGACCACTCGCTTATTAAGTTCATCCGCCAAAACGCGGGCAATTTCCCGTAATGCAGTCGTTTTGCCTACACCCGGACGCCCCAGCATGAGAATCGATTTTCCTGTTTCCACCAAATCGCGGATCATGCCAATTGTGCCGAATATTGCCCGACCGACACGACACGTTAAGCCAATAATTTTACCGCTACGGTTGCGGATGGCACTGATCCTGTGCAGCGTTTGCTCAATTCCTGCCCGATTATCTCCGCCAAAGGTTCCCACTCTCTTAATGCAATCATCTATCTGTTCTTGCGTAACGGGTGTTTCGCTCAGATACTCTGCTTGATTAGGAAAGCGAGCCTCTGGGCGACGACCCAAATCCAAGACCACTTCTACTAGGCTATCTCGCTGCGGATGCTTTTCTAGTATTTGCCGCAGGTCTTGGGGCAAAATATCTAACAACTTTTGGAGATCGTCTGTAATCGTCATGCTTTCTATGGTGACGTTTTTTAGAGATAGGGAGAACACCTCCGTGGGGGGAATTCCCGCCCTTGGAAAATGTCCGGAACGCGATTGTAGGAAACACAGTAGTTCCCTACTGCTGTGACTTGAGCTGGGAAACGAGAGAATGGGCAAGCCCTACAGCTTGCCAGAGTAATTCTGGTTCTTCTTCTAGGCTGACAGTTGGTTTGACACTGGTATTTTTCACCTCCCTTGCTTCTAACTGCTCGAGAATCGGTGACAGTAGTACCCGGGCGTAACTACCGTAAGCAACACCGGCAATGGAGGAGGGGGGGAGAGGGGGTTGGGAAGATGGGAAAGAAGAATCCTCCGCTCCTCCATGCCTCCACTCCCCCACTCCCTCTCTCCTAAGAAGGCCCATTGCCTTTAACTTGGCAACAGTGTAGTTGTTGGTTCCACCTGCTAACTGCACATATCCCGGTAATTTAGCTGCCAAGACTTTTTGCCCTAATTTGACGGCGGCGAGAGTAGTACCATCGCCAATATCACCACTCATGGGACGACCGTCAGTTTGCCAAATTAAGGCACACGGTAAGGGGGCTATCACGTTATGAAGGGCATGAAGGTAGTCAACCAGACCGTCTCCATCTGGACAGCTGATGGCAACTAACTTCAAACGCTCAACCCATGGTAAAATTGCTTGCCACAATCTTTGAAATTCTGCCAAACGCCCAACATTTGTATGGATTTCTACGGCATCCACCCCAGATGACAGGATCAATGGTGCGATCGCTCCCGGCGTTGATACATATGATCTTGTATAAATTATATCATATGGACAAATTGGTATGCAACGACCACAGCCGTAGCACTTTTGTGATAGAATTCCCGAAAAGTCGTTTTTTATACTCTTAAAAACAATTGCTTGCGCTGGACAAATTTTTTGGCATGGTTTATCACAATCTATGGGGCATTCTGTAGAATTAAATTCAGCTTTGCGAAAATGAGGGTCTTCTCCATCGTTAAGGCTAACCATCAAAAAAGGCGATTTTCTGCCCCACCCAAAACCTCGCTGCCCAGCAACCTTTGCCAACTCAGAGGCAACTTGCAGCGCTTCTTGGACTGCGGCAATTACAGATGGATCGGCGGCAACATCTATGCAGTCAGCACCAGCCAAGGTGTAGGCTAATGTTAAAGTTCTGACTGCAGGCAGATGTTGGTAGCTGGCTCCACAAATGAGCTTGAACCAGCGACCTTCCTTAAGCGATCGTAAAGGGTCTAGCAGATCATTCACATTATCTATTATGCTATGCAATAGAAAAATATAGGATGTAACTCACACAAGTTTTGAGTCCTAAATTTTTTCATTTGAACCTAGAAACGTTCTGTTTTCGAGTCTTTTAAGACTTTCTAGTTAAAGTTATATTTTTTGAGTTTTCTCTTCGTTATTACTTGCAGTATGAGGGACAAACTATCAATCACAAAGCTTGATTGTATTTGTTTTTACTCAACAGCCAGTTCTGCTTATTGACAGGTATATTGACAATAGATATGCCATCATCTGGCTTGTACCGTAATACCAAATAAGTCATCCGGTGCAAGAGTTCCAAGGTGCGAGTCCCCCTCAGGGAGGACAGTGATTTTATTGTCAATCAACAATGTCAATAAGACATACTTTTTTGAGAGGTGGATTGGGCTAAATCCTTGATGCAGTAGGTGTTTAACCTGCTTGCCACCCGCTCTAGAGGCTAATGTGGTTATAAGGGTATAAAGTGTTTTACAAAACCAAAATAATGGTCTTATAAGAACACCATTACTACCGATACAGTGGTGATTTATCTATTCCTCCAACTTGATTAAGCGGCCAAAAGCGAATTACGGCACGCCTGATAATGTTCTTGCGCGGGACAACGCCCCAGCAGCGGCTATCATAGCTACTGTTACGGTTATCGCCTAACACTAGGTATGAGATAGATATTCTTTATATTCTTTAATTATGGATACAGTGGCGACTTATCAATTCCACCAAGGTGATTCAATGGCCAGAAGCGAACTATGGCACGACCGATAATATTCTCACGCGGAACAACACCCCAGCAGCGGCTATCATAGCTACTGTTACGGTTATCTCCTAACACTAGGTATGAGTTGGGCGGTATGGTGACAGGTTGGGATAGGAAAGGTGGTTGCTGACCTGATGTGCAAACATCGATGATTGTACGCTGTTCAGCGCTTAGGTACTTGTCTTCCTGTAGAGGTTTGTTATTGATATAAACTTTTCCATCCTTGAGTTGTACCTTTTCTCCAGGTAAGCCAATGACACGCTTAATAAAGGCATCTTGGTATTGTTCTTTTTGTAATTCTTCTGTAGGGGAAAATACTACAATATTGCCTCGCTGCGGGTTAGAAAATTTATAACTCAATTTATCGACAATAATTTTGTCTGCCTCCCACTGGTTTGGAGAACCATGCAGGGTTGGTTCCATTGAACCAGAGGGAATCCAACGAGCTTCAGCAACAAAGGTGCGAATTCCCAAGGCTAGGACAATACTTAATACAATCGTCCTACTGAGTTCTGCGAGCCAAGAGTTATTGGGTTGTGGGCGGCTAGAGTTGTTATCAGACACTTGATTTTGCATGAAATTACAAAAGTAATGGCTTGAGATGCAGGTGATTCACTTGCCCCAGCAGGGATGCTGTATCTATTTATCTTAACTTTACAAATTAGCTGTTGAGGTTATGTAGTCATCTTGACAGGCTTTTTCGTTCATTAAGAAGAATCAAGTTTTAGGTAAAAAATAACACAAAAACCCCGTTAAGAGTCCAACTAAGTTTAACTTATAGGACTCGTTATCTGTTAAACTCAGCTCTTGTTTTAACGCAGTTGCCCCCATGTCATCTCCTACGAGTTTGCTGATTCGTCGCGCTCGCATAATTTTACCCAACGGTGAATCGCTTGTTGGGGATGTGCTGACGCGCGATCACACAATAGTCGAAGTCGCACCAGAAATTTCTGCTGCAACGCCTACCACAGAAATTGACGCAGAAGGGTTAACTTTGTTGCCAGGAGTGATTGATCCGCAGGTACACTTCCGGGAACCAGGACTGGAACACAAGGAAGACTTATTTACCGCTAGTTGCGCGTGTGCCAAAGGGGGAGTCACCTCCTTTTTGGAAATGCCGAATACACGTCCCTTAACCACGACCCAGCAAGCTCTAAATGACAAGCTACAACGAGCTTCACAAAAGAGCTTGGTTAATTATGGCTTTTTTATCGGGGCAACAGCAGACAACCTGCCTGATTTACTTTTGGCAAAGCCGACGCCAGGAATCAAAATTTTCATGGGTTCAATGCATGGACAGTTGCTGGTTGACCAAGAAACCGCACTCGAGGCTATATTTGCCCAAGGCGATCGCTTAATTGCCGTTCATGCTGAAGACCAAGATAGAATCAACCAACGACGCAAGGAATTTGCTGGGATTACTGATCCTGCAGTTCATTCCCAAATCCAAGATAATCAAGCAGCGCTCTTGGCAACTCAACAGGCATTAAGACTTTCTAAAAAATATCAACGTCGTTTGCATATTCTGCATATGTCAACGGCAGAAGAAGCAGAGTTACTGCGTCAGGATAAACCAAGTTGGGTCACAGCAGAGGTGACGCCCCAGCATTTATTTCTCAATACCAGTGCTTATGCAAAGATTGGCACTTTGGCGCAGATGAATCCACCTTTGCGATCGCCTCACGATAACGAAGTCCTTTGGCAAGCTTTGCGTGATGGAGTGATTGATTTCATTGCCACAGATCACGCCCCACACACCTTAGAGGAGAAAGCTCAACAATACCCAAACACTCCTTCTGGGATGCCCGGAGTAGAAACTTCCCTACCTATTATGTTAACAGCTGCAATGCAGGGTCAGTGTACCGTTGCTCAAGTGACTCAATGGATGTCACAGGCTGTAGCCAAAGCATATGGCATTCCAAATAAGGGGGCGATCGCTCCTGGTTATGATGCCGATTTAGTTCTTGTAGATTTGAATAATTCTCACCCTGTGTTACGTGAGGAATTGTTGACGAAGTGTGGTTGGAGTCCTTTTGAAGGCTGGAACCTTACTGGATGGCCTGTAATCACTATAGTAGGCGGTCAGATTGTGTATGAAAAAGGCAAGGTAAATACACAGGTGCGGGGTCAAGCTTTAACTTTTCGTCATTAGTTATAAGTTATTCATCCTATGGGAAGCGCTCCTAGGTGCTTCCCAGTTACAAGCATCAGCTTTTGAACGTGTCCAGCAGATAATTTCTCTGCTCGACACGTTTTTAATTTGATACAGACTTTGTCCAATATAGATGCAATTTTACGTAGATATTTGCTTACATAGTTAAAGGGTCTAGCAAATAAGCTGTCGATTATCTCATTTTCCATTCAGAAAACCTGATTGTAAGGGCTTGAGCCTACAAAAAGTGCCAGTAAGACGTGGAACAGCTGATCAATGCTGGAAATACCTCCTGTCAAATAATTTTCGAAGTCATGGGTGTAATCAAGATGAAAATTTTAACTAATCCAAGCTACGAACGTGGTAGTGGCAGATGTCACCAGGGTGAAAGGAATGAATTACATTTGCAGAGCAGCGATTTTTTCGCTTATGTCACAATTATGCGGAGTAATTTCGGCTTGACGAGAGCCTTCATCCCCATAAATCAAGCACACGTTCAAATAACGATCCGGCTTGTAGGGCATTCGTTCCGCCCATTCAATCGCAACAATTCCTGGTGTGACCTCAATACCTTCCCAGTAGGTTTCTAGGTTTAAAGCAGCGACTTCTTTTGAGTCCAAGCGATATAAATCAAGGTGGTAAAGGGGAAGGCGTCCTTGTGTGTACTCGTTAACGAGAGTGAAAGTTGGGCTAACAATTGATTCAGTTATGCCCAAACCTTCCCCAATACCTTGCACTAAAGTGGTTTTGCCAGCCCCTAAATCACCTTCTAGTAAAATGACACTTGCCTTATTCAGCGATTGACCGAGAGTGATTCCAAGCTTTCGTGTCGCTGCTGCATCTGCTAGAAAAATTTTCATAAATGGGTCATTTGATAGTTGTTAGTTGTTGGTTATTTCACTACCTACTACCCACTATCTACTAACCACAACTCACCTTCCATGATGCGCTCCAGTGTACCATCGCCACAACACTCGCGCCAGTCGTTGGGGGTTGTGGCGAACAAAACCTGTTTCATCTTCATGCATCACATTAGCCAGAACAATTCGCCGTCCCAGCCCCGCTACGGCTTCTCGATCTAGGAAAACAGGATGGGACTGTTGTTGAGCATAGCGGATAAGTGCGTGAGCAGTAGGAGATTTTTTGTGTACCAGGACAGCATTAAATAGCGGTCTGCCGCAAGCAGCATCAATCGCCCTGATGTGGTCAGCAACGGTGTATCCCTGAGTTTCTCCAGGTTGTGTCATGATGTTGCATACATAAATACGCGGTGCTTGCGAGGCGGCGATCGCATCGGCAATCTCTGGTACCAGCAAATTGGGAATGACACTGGTGTAAAGACTGCCAGGACCCATAATGATGTAATCGGCTTCTTTAATAGCCTTGATAGCTGCTGGCAAGGCAGGGGGATTTTCTGGAATGCAGCCAATCTTGACAATAGTACCACCAGCTTCCGTAATTTTAGATTCCCCTTCTATGCGGCGACCATCGTCTAACTCAGCCCAGAGGCGCACATCGCTCAAGGTTGCTGGCAAAACTTGTCCCCGGATGGCTAGGACTTTGGAACTGGCGGCGACACCTCTTTCCAAATCGCCAGTAATGTCACTCATCGCCGTCAAAAATAAGTTGCCAAAACTGTGACCACTCAACCCATCCCCAGCCTTAAATCGGTACTGAAACAGTTCTGTCAATAACTTTTCTTCGTCAGCCAGTGCGGCTAAACAGTTGCGAATATCTCCAGGTGGTAGCACGCCAAATTCCTGGCGTAACCGTCCAGAAGAACCACCATCATCAGCTACGGTGACAATGGCGGTAATCTTGGCGCTATAAACTTTCAATCCCCTAAGCAATGTGGAAAGCCCTGTACCACCGCCAATTGCGACAATTTTCGGTCCCCGATACAATCGGCGATGTGCCAGCAGGACATCAATAAGTTCCTCATCCCCTTCTGGTCTGAGTACCTGAGTAATTGAACCTACTGTCCGAGTTTGCCCCCATAGAAGCAACAGCAAGCCGCAAAGTATCACCAATGGTCCGCTGATGTAGTACGGTACAATGTCGGTGATGAATCCCAGAATGCCCCTCAAAAACTCAATCGCCCAAAAAATCGGCGTTAGCCTAATCCAAATAGCCAGTCCCAGACTGGCTAAAATGACACCTCCGACACTGATAAGCAACCATCGTTTCACCGATAGCCCAGGCGATAACCACTTGAACCACTGGTTAACTCGATGGGAGGTGCGACGCCGTGACTGCTTTTGCAGGGCTTTGAGGGCTTGTCTGAGAAAACCGATTGACATACCTGATCCACAGCAGTACTACTAACAATGATTAACAGAAAATGTACACCACCTGGTTTAAACCCAAGTGTGGAATTGTTACACTTTTCAATCTCATTAGACCAAAAGTGCGTAAGTCCTGTTGCCAGTATGCCGAGATGTTACGCCTTGTGGTCAACACAAACAAATAAGTCAATGGAAAAGCGAATTTTAGGAATAGATCCGGGATTAGCAATTTTAGGGTTTGGGGCGATTATATGTCAAAAAAATCAAAACAGGGTGCAATCTGATTCAGTAAAACTATTAGATTTCGGTGTGATAAATACGCCATCGGGCACGGAAGTCGGACAGCGACTGTGTACGTTATACGACGATTTGCACACCCTGGTAGAAGAGTTTAAACCTGAGTTGGCAGCAATTGAGAAGCTCTTCTTTTATCGTATGTCAAATACTATCCTCATTGCTCAAGCGCGGGGTGTGGTCATGTTGGTTTTAGCACAGCATCACTTACCGATTGTAGAGTTTACCCCTGCCCAAATTAAACAAGCGTTAACAGGGTACGGTAATGCTGACAAACAAGAAGTTCAGCAAGCAGTCGCGCGGGAGTTGAATTTAGACTACATTCCTCATCCCAATGATGCAGCGGATGCATTGGCGGTGGCGTTGACGGCGTGGTTTGGGAGTTAGATTTGTAGCTAAATAAGTCCCGCTACTAGTGCTTGGCAGGTCATAGGCGATCGCAATAGTAAAACCGAAACTGATTGACGCTATCATGGCACAGGTCTTCCATGATTTGTGCCAAGCGGCTACAAACCCCGTATTTCGGGTCTGACATCAAAAACCAAGTATGGGTGGTGGTATTGAGGTGGCGTTTGCCGTCTAAGGCAGATCAAGGCTATACTATTATTTATAAAAGTGGCAACCTTTGGTTTTTGCTGCTTTAAGGGCGCGTAGCTCAGTGGATAGAGCAACAGATTCCGGTTCTGTTGGTCGGGGGTTCAAATCCCTCCGCGCTCGTTACTTTTACAAAACTAACCACAAAACTGGGTGTTGATTCTCTCTCAGTTTTCTCTCACCTCAAAGATTAGTGGAAATTGCCTGCACAGGACAGGTGGGAATACACTGTTCGCAAACAATGCAGCGCGATCGCGTAAATGTCAGCTTATAACTTTGGGAATCGAGGTTGAGGGCTTCTGTTGGGCAAACCCCTGTACACAAGCCACAGTGGACGCACAAGTCTTCATCAATGACGATTTCCCCTAAAGCTTGGGAGACAGTGATGTTTTGCGATCGCATCCACTCAATTGCTGCATCCAATTCATCAATATCTCCCGATAGTTCCACCACTAGTTTGCCAATTTGATTTGGGGCAACCTGAGCGCGAATAATATTTGCAGCAACGTTGAAATCTCTTGCCAATCGGTAGGTAACTGGCATTTGAACGACTCGTTTGGGGAAAGTAAGGGTGACTCTTTTTTTCACAGTTCTATTGAGTGGCTTCCCCAAGCTTCTGGGGATACATTCTTATTTTAGAGTAGTGTTACGAACCACTAAGACGAGGCAGGCAGAGCGAGGCTTCCGGCGCTCTGAAGTGCTCGGCAACAGAGATAGGGAGGAGGTTAAACTGAAGAGGGTAGTACTTAATAAGTTTTAATAAATCTGTTATGAGTACGGATTCACCTGTTCATTCTCCAGTTCATTCTCCAGAAAAATTTAAAGCCTCCATTGGGGTGCGTTTGAGAAATTTCTTAATTGCAATTGTAGCGATCGCCCTAAGCGTTGCTCTAGTTTTGGGACTGCGAACTCAAACAACCTCTGCAACTCTTGCTCAGTTAGGTGAGCAGTCTATACCTTTAGAGGTGGCTTTAACCAATGGTAAGCCATCCTTGATGGAGTTTTATGCTGATTGGTGTACTGTCTGCCAGAAAATGGCACCAGATATTGCACAATTGGAACAGCAGTATGCTGACAAGGTGAATTTTGTCATGCTGAATGTGGATAATACCAAGTGGCTGCCAGAGATGTTGAGATATCGAGTGGATGGTATTCCCCACTTGGTGTATTTAAATAAGGATGGGGAAGCTGTCGCCCAGGCAATTGGTGACCAACCCCGCACGATTATGACAAGTAACCTAGAAGCCTTAGTTGCTAGTTCGCCTTTGCCTTATGCTCAAGCAAGTGGGAGAGTTTCCCAATTTAATGCACCAGTGACATCAACAACTAGTCAGGATGACCCCCGTAGTCATGGCGCTCAAGTCGTGAATTGATTTTGACAGTGACCAGTGACCAGTGACCAGTGAACAGTAAACAGTGGACAAAAAAACTGATAACTGTTTAGTGTTCACTAGTCACTGTGTAGGGGGGAAGAAGGAAACAAACGCGCTCTACGTAAATTATTTTTCTTTTCACTTACACCCCTACACCCCTATCCCCCTAAACCCTTTGTTTTCCCCTACACTCCGTTCTTGGTCAAATATAGACACCCTCCGGGCTACTTCCTGTAGGCTACAAAGCCCACGTATGCGGGCTTTTAATTTAAAGCTAATCCTGATGCGACTCCAAAACACCACTGCGGATAACCAGTTGAGGCCAAATTATTAAAAAGAAACCCATCCATGTCAATACAGGTAGACAGACAAGAATAGTCAACCAGGCTATCCTAAATATTACCCAACTACCACCAATCAGGGTCACTCCTGTCAGAAGAATAGACCAAGGCTGACACCACCACGGTTTGTATTTCCAAGGACTTACAGGCTTTGGATCAGACATTTGTTTGACAGTTAATCTGCAATTAATTATTATCAAAAACCTTAAATATTTTTTCTTAATGTTACAAAATATAAAATTATATTTTTACTCTGTTTCAACTTGAGAAATTAAGTATTGTGAGAAATGGTATAAAGATGTGAAAGTGATGTCAAAAACCTGATTCTTACACAACTATAAAATGAGCAGTTTTTAAGTGGATTTACTCTGGAGTCATTTGTGGCTGTGTTGAAAGTAACCAAAACATAGTGGATTTTTGGCAGCAAGGACAGAAGTGTTTATTTCTCTCGTCTTTGAAACAGGTCAATGGCTGAGAGCAGCTAGCCAAAAAAAACTTGTATCCAGATATTTTTCTACAAATGAATAAACATATTGGTCAATTTGTAGTAGTCTTTGTTACCTTCATAGGGTGCAGTGTCTTGCTGGGTTGGCACCAAGACATTTCTCTGCTCAAGATTGGTTTCCCTGGCAATCCTCACACAATGAAGCCAAACACAGGGGTGTGCCTCTTGTTATTAGGCGTATCATTGGGACTGTTGCAGCGACAAAGACTCCCTCAGTCGCTCTATTTTATTGCCCAAGGAAGTGCTTTGCTGACAACAACCATCGGATTAGTCACTCTGGGCGAGTATTTTTTTGGATGGAATCTCGGCATTGATGAATTACTGTTTGATGATGGAATCGTAACAGCAACCCATCTCTACCCAGGGCGAATAGAGGAAGTCACAGCATTTAACTTAACGCTGTTGGGAATTGCCCTTGTGTTGCTAGCACAAAAAACTCGACAGAGGTATTGGCTTGCTCAAAGCCTAAGCTGTGTTGTGGGTTTTACCGCAACATTAACATTGGTTGGTTATTTGTTTGGAGCACGGATTTTAAATGAGTTTGCCGTTGCCACAAGGGCAACTGCACTCCACACGGCTATGGCATTAATTGTACTGTGCGTCGGGATTTTATTTACACATCCAAATAAGGGGCTAATGCAGACTGTGACAAGTTCCTCAATCGGTGGGGCGATCGCACGTCGATTCTTACCCTGGGCAATCATTGTGCCGCTTGCCATCAATTCGTTTACTACTTGGCTTGAGGTCAACAAGTATGACTATACATTAATTCACGCTTTAGAAACCGTGATCATATTCCTCATACTCTCGATTCTCATTTTGTCGAACGCTTCATTAATAGACCAGGTAGAAGCCTATCGTCAAAGAGCAGAGCACAAACTACGGGAATCAGAACAGCAATTCCGACGTGCTGTGATGAGTTCTCCACTACCTATCATGATCCATGCTGAGGACGGAGAGATCGTGCAGATTAATCACGTATGGACAGATATTACTGGATACAAGCCTGAAGAGATCCGGACTATTGCCCAATGGACAGAACAAGCCTACGGAGAGCGTCAAGAATATGTTAGAGAAGCCATTGACCGCTTATACAATTTCGATTGCCGTGTTGCAGAAGGAGAATTCACTGTTTGTACACGTAGTGGAGAGCAGCGCATTTGGGACTTTTATTCTGCTCCTTTAGGCAGAACTCCAGATGGTAGGCGATTGGTGCTGACCACTGCAATTGATATCACCAAACGCAAACAAGCTGAAGAAGCTTTAGTGCAGATGAATGCCACGTTGGAAATGCGTGTGAGGAAGCGGACAGCAGAACTTGCAAAGATCAACCTGCTGTTGCAGCACGAACTCTATGAACGCCAACGGGTCACACAAGCACTTGAAGACAGTGAGCGAAAATTCCGAGCTACCTTTGAACAGACATTCCAATTGATCGGGCTTCTCACTCCTGATGGTACAGTGTTGGAACTTAACCAAGGAGCGCTGGAATTTATTAGGGCACGACGAGAGGATGCCATCAACCGACCTTTCTGGGAGCTTTCCTGCTGGAGCTGCACAGTAGAAATTCAAGAGAACTTGAAAGCGGCGATCGCCCAAGCAGCAGCAGGACAATTCATCCGGATGGAAGTCATCTTACCAGATGCTGATGGTGTCATGAGAGATTTTGATTTTTCGCTCAAACCAGTGCGAGATGAGTCAGGTCGGGTGGTGCTGCTCATTCCAGAAGGACGAGATATTACCAACCTCAAAAGGACACAATCAGAACTGCTGTCAGTTAGCGAACGTTTAAAGTATCTACTCACAGCTAGCCCAGCAGTCATTTTCAGTTGTAGACCCCACGGAGATTATGGAGCTACTTTTATAAGTGAAAACGTCACTACAATTTTAGGATACCAGCCACAAGACTTTTTAGATAACTCTGATTTTTGGGTAAATCACGTCTATCCAGAAGATGTTGAACGCGTCTTGAGAGAGATACCGCAAATTTTTGAAAGAAATTATCACTCCCACCAATATCGGTTCTTGTGTGCTGATGGCACATATTGCTGGCTCGAAACTCACACCAAATTAGTCCGAGATAAAAAGGGTAATGCTGTGGAGTTTGTAGGCTCTTTGGTAGACATTACTGAACGCAAAGCATTGGAGGAAGAGGTAGCTCTCAAGCAACAATTACTCAACGGTTTCATCAGCAATGCGCCTGTAGGTATGACAGTTCTCGATAGTCAACTGCGCTATACGCTCATTAATGAAGCTTTAGCAGAAATAAATGGCATTCCTGCAAAAGAACATATGGGTAAAACTCCTTGGGAAATGATACCACATTTGGCACCCAAGCAAGAAGAGATTTTTCGGCAAGTCCTAACAACTCGTCAACCTATCCTTAATGTCGAAATCAATGGTGAAACCCCAAAACTTCCTGGCGTAAACCGAACTTGGTTAGTCTCGTACTTTCCAATTCATGACCAAATCAGGTGCTCACTTGGGATTGTCGTTGCAGAAATTACAGAACGCAAAGCAGCTCAAGCTGCGTTGCGGGAAAGTGAAGAACGTTTCCAAGCTTTTATGAACCACAGTCCAGCGTTAGCTTGGATAACAGATACAGATGGTAGGATGCTGTACGCCAGTCAAACATACCTCCGCACAATCCAGCAAGCAACTGACAGTATCATCGGGAAAAGTTTATTTGATTTATATCCTGCGGAGTTTGCCCAGCAGTGGATTGATAATATCAAAAAGGTTGCCGTCTCCAATCAAGTTGTGGAAGCAATCGAGACTGCGCCCCGACGAGATGGTACTGTAGGTGATTTTTTGGTGTATGAGTTTCCCATTAAAGGTTTGTCTGGGCAACATTTTGTGGGAGGCGTCGCTGTTGATGTTACTGAGTATAGGCAAGCACTACTAGCTTTAGCAGAGTGGGAGACCTTACTGCGTTCTATTGGTGATAACTTGCCTCATGGTGCAATCTACCAAATTGCCGGCGAACGAGATGGCAGCTACTGCTTTTACTACATCAGTGCAGGTGTAGAAAACATTACTGAAGTTAAACCTGAAGATGCCTTAAAAGATAGTCGCTTCCTTCATAACCAATTTTTAGAGGAGGATTACCCAAAGTTTTTACAAGCAATTGATGAGTCGCTCAAAAATATGTCAGTTATAGACATTCAACTGCGGATACGAACACCGAGCGGCAAACTCAAGTGGCTGCACTTTCGTTCAACGCCCCGTTGTCTCAATGATGGACGGATTGTTTGGGATGGGCTTGTAGTTGATGTCACTGAAATTAAACAGGCAGAACAAGCATTACGGTTACAAGCAGAAAAAGAAAAGGCACTCAATCGAGTCATTAAAACGATTCGTAACTCACTCGAGTTGCAAACTATCTTCAACACCGCTGTTGCTGAGACTGCTAAACTTTTGCAAGCTGATCGCGCAGAAATTGCTCAGTACATACCAAGCCAAAAGCTCTGGAAGCACGTGGCAGAATATCGCCGAACGCCTGACTTACCAACTGCCTTGGGAGTGGATATCCCAGATGAGGGAAATGAAGTTGCCGCTCGAATCAAAAAATTAGAAGTTGTCCGTATTAATGATCCTAGGACTATAGATGATGAGGTTAACTCCAAGTTTGCTCAAATCTTTTTGGGAACATGGCTGTTAGTGCCATTACATATCAACTCGACAGTTTGGGGTAGCCTGAGTCTAGCAAGAAACGGACAACACTCGACTTGGCAAGACTCAGAAGTAGAACTGACTATGACAGTTGCTGACCAATTGGTCATTGCCATTCAGCAATCGGAACTTTACCAGCGGTTGCAAATCGCAAATCAGGAACTGCAACGCCTAGCTACGCTTGATGGACTGACTCAGCTTGCCAATCGACGACATTTTGATGAACACCTTAATCAAGAATGGCTGCGGTTAGCACGAGAGCAAAATCCTTTATCCCTCATTTTGTGCGATGTCGATTATTTTAAGCTTTATAACGATACCTACGGTCATCCAGCTGGTGATACTTGTTTAGTGCAGATTGCTCAAGCAATTAGTCTTGCTGTTAAGCGTCCTGCCGATTTAGTGGCTCGTTATGGTGGCGAAGAGTTTGCAGTGCTTTTGCCTAATACGGACGCTGACGGAGCAATACAGGTTGTTCAACTTATCCAAACAAAGGTTAGACAACGAAATCTTCCACATATTGCTTCTCTAGTAGGACAATATGTCACCCTAAGCTTTGGGATTGCTACAACTATCCCCTCTCACAATGGTTCTGTACAAGCTTTGATTAAAGCGGCAGATAGGGCATTATATCAAGCAAAGGATAATGGTCGAAATTGCTATCAAAGCATTCGATTGGTGGAGTAAGTGGGGATCTGGGGAGATTGCGAGAATTTACATACATATCACCCCATCATCTTTCCACCACCTCACGCACCAATTGCGCCAATTTTTGAGCACTATCGGGAACAGCGATCGCCTTTGCCTTTTCCCCCATATGACGCAACTCTTCTGGATTGTGCAACAAATCCAAGACCTGAGTTTGCAATATCTGTGCTGTTAACTCAGACTGTTTAAACATGATCGCTGCACCAACTGAGGTAAAAACTTCGGCATTATAAGTTTGATGGTCTTCTGCGGCAAACGGGTAAGGAATTAATATTGCTGGTGTTCCACATACTGCCAATTCCGTAACACTGCCAGCTCCTGCACGACTAATTGCTAAATTTGCACGTTGCAACAGTGCAGCCATATTGTCATAAAATGGTAAACAAATATACTGCGAATGCTTCAGGCTCTCAGCCTCAGGATCTTTATCGCCTGTCAAATGCACAACCCAAGCACCAGCATCAAACCAAGCATTGGCAGACTGGCGCACTAGCTTATTGACAGCAACAGCTCCTTGGCTACCACCAAAGACAACGATTAAGGGAACGCCCTCAGGAATAGGGAGATTCAGGGTTGCTTCAATTCCCTCTTCAAGAAATTGAGAACGCACTGGGGTATTAGTATAAATTGTTGTGACGCGGGGCAAATACTGAGAAGCCACTTCAAAACCCACTGCCACCGCACTACACCAAGGACCGAAAAAGCGCGTGACTTTACCTGGCAAGGCATTAGATTCGTGGAGAATGACAGGTAAACCTAACGAACGCGCCGCAATAACAGCAGGTCCGGCGATGTAGCCGCCTGTCGTAAACACTCCCTGAAATTTTCCTTGTCGTAAAAGTTTCCTGACTTCTAAAATTGAACCAATAAGTTTTACTAAAATGCCAAGAGACGAAATACCAAAACCTTGCTGAAAACCTTCAACCGCAATCGTATGCAATCGATACTGCTTGGGAACAAGCTGAGTTTCTAATCGACTAGGGACACCAAGCCATTCAATTTGATAATCGCTCAAGTGTTCAGCCAGTGCGATCGCAGGAAACAAGTGTCCGCCAGTCCCACTAGCAGCTATCAGTAACCGTATAGGAGTGTGTACCATTAACTCTCCACCCTGTTAGCGCTTAACCTAAGATAAAACAATTTCCATACTTTCTGTACTCAAGTTGCCAATTATTACTCATGCCAAATCTTGCTTCCTTTCTACACAAACGTCAAATACTGTTCCAACCCAGTCGCTTGCTAGTTTGTTCTCTGCTGACACTAGGTTTATTGACTAGTTGGAAATGTGCTCAAGCGAGTACACCCCAGGATGCACCCGCTGAATTGAAAAACTTATTGACGCAAATTGATACAGCAGCAAGCCGAGGTGATGTCAAAGGGGTGATGCAGTTCTACAGCCCCAATTTTATTCATGGAGATGGCTTAACCCGTCAGAACATGGAAAAAGCTTTAACTGCGCTTTGGCAGCGATACCCTCAATTGAAATACAGCACCCAGATACAATCTTGGAAACCTCAAGGTAATGCCATTGTCACCGAAACAGTAACTAATATAACTGGTGTACCCTCTACTAGCAGTGATAACTCTGTTCTCAATGCCACAATTAGGTCACGCCAGCGCGTTGCTGGAGGAAAAATTCTCCGCCAAGACATTTTGTCTGAACGCACTCAATTGACTTCTGGTACCAAGCCACCCCAAGTAGAGCTTAAGTTACCCCAGCAGGTAAAAGTTGGTCAGCAGTTTAGTTTTGACGCGGTTGTCAAAGAACCTCTCGGCGATGACTATCTCTTAGGAACAGCGTTGGAAGAACCAATTAAACCAGATAAGTTTCTTGCTCCCACACCTGTAGAACTGGAATTACTTTCATCTGGTGGAATTTTTAAAGTTGGACGCGCACCAGCTACCCCTGGTAGCCAGTGGGTTTCTGCGGTCATCATGCGAGGAGAAGGCATGGTTATGATAACTCAGCGGATGCAGGTCGTGAAAAACTAGTTATTAGTCATTGGTCATTAGTCATCAGTCATTAGTAAAAGGCTTTTGACTTTTGACTCTTGACTCTTGACCCTTGACTTTTAACCTTTGACTAAAAATGCTTTCTGTTCAAAATCAAATCATTTTGATTACTGGCGCAAGCAGTGGTATCGGTGCTGCTTGTGCCAAAGTATTCGCAAGTGCAGGTGCAAAGCTGATTTTAGCTGCACGACGGTTGGAGCGCTTGCAGCAGGTTGTAGAGACGTTGCATACCACGTCTCTACAGATACATTTGTTACAGCTAGATGTGTGCGATCGCGCTGCTGTAGAATCTGCCATCTCTAGCCTACCGCCCTCGTGGTCTGACATCGACATCTTAATTAACAACGCTGGTCTTAGTCGCGGTTTAGACAAACTTCACGAAGGCGACTTCCAAGACTGGGAAGAAATGATTGATACCAACATCAAGGGGTTGCTCTACCTGACTCGCTATGTCGTCCCTGGGATGGTGAAACGCGATCGCGGTCATGTCGTCAACATTGGTTCTATTGCTGGGCATCAAACCTATCCCGGTGGTAATGTCTATTGTGGCACGAAAGCCGCCGTCAGAGCCATTTCTGAAGGTTTGAAACAAGACTTATTAGGAACGCCTATCCGCGTAACTTCCGTTGATCCTGGTATGGTGGAAACAGAATTTAGCGAGGTGCGCTTTCATGGGGATAGCGATCGCGCTAAAAAAGTTTACCAGGGAGTCACTCCCTTGACTCCAGATGACGTTGCCGATGTCATATTTTTCTGTGTTACGCGACCCAGCCATGTAAATATTAATGAAGTTGTACTCATGCCAGTTGATCAAGCTAGCACAACTTTGGTAAATCGGCGAAATTAAAATCAGGCACTGTTAAGAATATAAATTTGGTATGGCTATATGCAAAACACTGCCAACGCTGAAAAAGCTGCGATCACAGCACTCACGGCGATTAACATAGCAAAAGTTACCACAATAGGCTGCTTGGTCGCTTTTGCTTTTGTCTTCGGCATTCAAGACTGGCGACAAGTCATCTATCTGTGCCTGCACATCAGCTATTGTCTATGGTGGCTGGTGGAACAGTGGCTTTTCCCCCAACGGCAACAAATATTTAATCAGCGCATGGGGGCTTTTGGGTTGCTCTTTACGTTGTTGAGCGTCGGGATTTTTTACAGCTTGCCGGGATACCTAGCGTTTGTCAACCCCGTCCCCTTATCAATGACCACAACTGCTGTGGCACTATCGCTTTACATTTTTGGTAGCCTGATAAATGCAACCGCCGATGTGCAAAAGCTTACCGCAAAGCAGTTCGGCGCAGGGTTAGTTCGTGATGGTATCTGGCGCTTCTCCCGCAATATCAATTACTTTGGTGATTTACTGCGATATCTAAGTTTTAGTGTCGTCGCTGGTTCACCTTGGGCTTATTTGGTGCCTGGATATGTCTTAGTTATCTACCTTTGGCTTATCTCTCAAAAAGAACAGTCAATGCCCCAAAAATACCCAGATTATGCCGATTATAAACAATCTAGCGCCCGTTTGATTCCGTTTATTTGGTAAAGCTTCAACGAAGAGCCAGTAGATTGAGTGGGGGTATTCCCTCCACTACAAGCGGGTATCTACCTAGTTATATTGGGTAGATATCCTACTGAATTTGACAGCTATTTTCTATAGTCTAAAGAATAAGGTTCTCAATCGTTGCCGAATAAAAAGCTTTTTATTCGGCAACGATTGTGTATTTTCTCTAAGAAAACTCTCAAGAGTTTAACCCCCACATTCCTAAAGAGGTTGACCTAAGCAATGCCTCTTCTCAGTATTTGGTTGATAGCTAAGTTCTCAGCTTTGAGCGTTGACTTCATCCCTTAAGGGAATGTAGATAGCCCAGCCTAGATAATTGCGGAGAACTCCCATGAATTCGGCAGGAACTATTGAAAAAGAGCAGATAGAAATGGACTGGTGGGTTGAAATTCTCAGCCATAAGCCCTGCTGTATCTACTACTTTGGACCTTTTGACAGTGCAAAAGAAGCTGCCTTGGCTCAAGATGGCTACATAGAGGATTTAGTAAACGAAGGAGCAGAGGGAATTACTGTTCAGATTAAATGGTGCAAGCCTAGGGGTCTGACTATTTTCCCTGAAGATGAGGCAGAGAGTTTTCAAGTGTGGGGAGAGTTTAATCACACAGCCAACGACCTGAAAAGTTGAGCCGTAGTGAGTGATGGTGCTCATACAGCAGCAATATTGGCGTCAGTCGTCAGAAGTCAGAAGTAAAATTGGCTCTGTGTCTGGCTTTTAGACAAAGCGCGTTGTACTTCACCTACTTGCAATGTGCTCATAAATGAGTGACCCATTAAAGTGGGGACGACCTTACTTTACTTATCGATAACAAGACATCACAGAAAACTAGATAGAAAACTGGAGGAGGCTATGGCACTTTCAAGACTCGAAGACTTTGAAGCTAGCTCCCGTCGCTCTTTTAAGGAGCATGAGTTCATGCACTTTGAAGTCTACACCGCTCAAGAGGAAAAGGCGGGGCAAGTGGTAGATATCTTAGTCGATGAAGCCGGACATTTCCAGTACCTGGTTGTTGACCTCAATGACGGAATGACTGACAAGCAGGTATTACTACCCCAACAGGAGTTTCATGTTGACCAAACGACAAGACGCGTCTACCTTAGGAGACTTAACAAAGCGCAAGTTACTGAGTTAATGGCTTACAACCCAACTGACCACAAAATAGTATCCGGCTCTAACGAGGAAGTGGTTTCTTGTTCCTATCCTTTGTAAGGTTTTACCTGGAGGGGGATTTGACAACCATTTTTGAAAAATTCTGCTATTTGTCCTTTTAGGGGTAGTGAGAGCGCGCCTAGTTCCAGATACTGAAACTTAGTAGGGGTAACGCTTTGAGGCAAGTTGGTACTTGGTGAGAGATACCATAAGACTGCCCCAAATACTGCACCCAGCGCTTCAACACTTGTCGGATAATCGCAGGCAAACAAAATGTCAGCGATTTTTTTTGCAAAATACTTGCAACTCATAATCATACCGACTATGATTTAAAGAAGATAGATTAAATTCAAAACCCCAAGTATGCAAAGCCTTGTTATAGGTGCAGTTGCCAGTTTAGGTGCAGGACTTGCTACAGTTCTTGGTGCCTTGCCGATTTTACTACCAATAAATCTCACACAGCGAGTGCAAGGAATTATGCTGGGGTTTGGTGGGGGAGTGATGTTAGCGGCGACATCGTTTTCGTTAATTGTGCCTGGTACGGAAGCAGCGATTTCCCAAGGTTACTCCAAAGCGAATGCAGCCTTAATTATGGTGGCGGGTATTCTGCTTGGCGGATTATTTCTGCAACTAGCACATCGGTTTATGCCGCACGAACACTTTTTTAAAGAGGAAGAAATTCGTAGCAATAACCTCAAGCGAATTTGGCTATTTATTGGCGCAATTACTATTCACAACTTTCCAGAAGGATTAGCAGTGGGAGTGAATTTTGGCAACAACAATATTACCGATGGAATTCCCGTTGCTTTAGGTATTGGCTTGCAAAATATTCCAGAAGGGTTAGTAGTAGCATTATCTTTAGTAGGTGAGAAATATTCAGCAGGTTATGCTTTGTGGATTTCGCTGCTGACGGGTTTAGTCGAACCAATTGGCGGTTTAATTGGTGCTGGTGTCGTGAGTATTGCCAATTTCATATTGCCTTGGGCGATGGCGTTTGCTGCAGGAGCAATGTTGTTTGTGATTAGTGATGAAATCATTCCCGAGTCTCATCGTAAAGGTTTGGAAAAAGAAGGAACTATTGGTGTGATGTTTGGCTTTGTCGTCATGATGTTTTTAGATATTGCTTTAGGTTAAATCGATAGGAGTTAGTAGTTTTTTGTTAAAAATTGCTAATAACTAATCTCCACTATCCATGGGTTATTCTCCAATAACAAGGAGGAAACATGAACTTTATTCGCTTTGAACACATCAACGTTTCTTGTAAAAATCTCGACGCAACCAAGAAGTTTTACCAAACCCTATTTCCTGATTGGTACGTACGCGCTGAAGGAGTGTTTGAGGGTAGACGCTGGTTGCATTTAGGCAATAACCAATTTTATCTTGCTCTCAATGATGAAACTGACCAAGAGCGTGTGCATACGCCTTACGAAAGCATTGGTATAAACCATGTTGGCTTTGTAATTAAAGACGGCGAAGCCATGCAAAAATTGCTTGATGCTGAGAGCATTGAATATTACACAATGACAGCGCCTGAAACAAAGCATAGAATTTATGTCAATGACCCAGATGGTAATGAGATTGAGTTAGTTGAATATAACCCAGAGTACTCATTGAAATAATTAATTTGGTAATGGTTTTATAGTAAGTGCTTCAGCGCTTACTACAAGCTAAGTTACAGGAGAAAAGCAATGACCACAACGCAAAAAGTTGCAGTTGTAACAGGTGCATATCGTGGATTGGGATTTGAAGCTTCTCGTCAATTGGCTAAAAAGGGATATAAAGTCATTCTGACCAGTCGTGATGAAGCCAAAGGCAAAGCTGCTGCTGAAAAGTTACAAACTGAAGGCTTGGATGTCATTTTTCATCCTCTTGATGTCACAGATGATGAAAGCAGTCAAAAATTAGCCAAATTTATTCGTGAGCAGTTTGGCAAACTCGATGTCTTAGTGAATAACGCAGCTATATATATTGATGCTCAAGCTGGTGGAAACAGCGTGTTTGATGCCAAAGTTGACACTTTACGTCAAACAATGGAAACAAATGTTTACGGTGTTTTGCGAGTGACTCAAGCGTTAATTGAGTTGATGAAGAAACAGAATTACGGACGGATAGTGAACGTTTCTTCTGGTGCGGGACAACTGAGCGATATGGGGAGTGGTACGCCTGCGTATCGCGTTTCCAAAACTGCTTTGAATGCTTTAACGCGAATTTTTGCTAACGAATTAGAAGGCAAAAACATCTTAGTGAATTCAGTTTGTCCTGGTTGGGTGAAAACCGAGATGGGCGGACCAAATGCGCCTCGCACGCCAGAACAAGGAGTCGATACGATTGTGTGGCTAGCAACGCTTCCTGATGAAGGTGCTAGGGGTGGGTTCTTCAGAGATCGTCAACCAATTGATTGGTAGTTTTAAATAGAGGATGCCGTGCAGCGAGGTTATCTGTGGCATGAGTTTGGGGATTTAAATTTGATTGTGTGAACTACGCACCCGCAATATCTTAGGGGTATAGGTGAAGTCTACAGCAAATGTAAAAAGCGCCCGACGAAGGCGCAGTTTATTTTCGGACAAGTCTAGTTTTTATGTTTACCATTGCGAGGAGATTCTCGAGGAACCAATGTGATATTTTTCGGTTGATTTAGAGATTCAATGAACCTATCTTTCACGTCTTCTACCATTTTTTCTAATTTAGAATCATAATTTTCAGTTTGATAATTTTTATTTAACTTACTAGGCGAAAAATTAGTAAAAATTGTCAAAGCAATAATTACTATAGACACTGCTGTACCATAGGATAGTAAGTTGGGATCATTATTCACTACGGCAACAAGAAACTGGACAGCTATAACAGCTACTACCGCCTTAATAAGTTTTTCTTTGAGGTCATCTAAATTACGAATCAGTAGCCAATTGGGGAGTTTAAGGTTACCAATAAATAGCTCGTATAAGCCCAGACCACTAATCAAGATTACAGTGGCTAGAAGCATGATATCAACGATTTCAATAAAGGAAATAGCCGTTTTGAAAATCATTGCTTTGTGAATTTTTCCAGTCAGGCTTTTGCTAAGGAGTTCAACAATAGTCGTCAAAGTGTGTATCGCACTGTATATGATCAAAACACATGCTGCCAGCACATTAGATAATGCAGGCAAAAGCATAATATATTTTGCAGAAGATAGTACTTGACGCATGAAGAAACCTCAATTATTTTTTGGTGAGAATATTGCAACGTGGGAATTTACCCCTACCAGGCTTGATTCTAATTGGGGAAGTGAAAACAAACATATTTACTCACATGGCTAGAAATCGTTAGAGTATTCAGCCACTTACGTACTGGAACAAGTTGAGCCTGTAGTAGAATGCTTACTTTATAATTTATTACATGAATACATAATTTTTTAAAGAGTCTAAATATAGAAAATATGCATCCACTGCATAATCAAATTAAATCATCAGACTAAAACTATTAAAATCTTTCCCAAGAAAAACTGATTTACAAAGTGTTCGTGAAAGAGCAGCTTTGAGCCAAACAGAGTCGAGTGCTATGTTTAGACTTTCTCAAGCGCAGGTGAGTTAACCTGTCATTGTTATAAGGATACAGGAAGTTCTTGCTGTACTTATATTGGATATATGTATTGGATATAGCGACTCATTGCCCTGAGTCAGAATTAGCGAAATTTTACCACAGCTTGATGGCATCTGAGGCGCGGCACTATGGTGTCTACTGGGTTCTCGCTGATACCTACTTTGACCGTGAAGTTGTCATGCAACGGCTGGATGAGTTGGCGGTTGTCGAAAGTCAGGTGCTGGCAAATTTGCACTCAGAACCCCGAATTCATAGCTAACAGTACTAAGGGAGAGAATGAAACATTCCTATCGAGATTTTTTGATTCGTGATTGGGAAAAAAGCGATCGCATCCGAACTGGTGAAGTTATTCGTTGTGTATTATCAGAATACGGTTTGGGTTGGCAGCCAGAAGGAGCAGACCGAGATGTGCTGCAAGTGGAAGAATATTACTTAGCAGTTGGAGGAGAGTTTTGGGTCATTGAATACCAAAACCAACTTGTGGTTACTGGGGTATACTACCCTATTAAGCGAGGGAAAAAGCCGTAGAAATCCACCAAATGTATTTTTTGCCGAGTGTTAGGGGTTTAGGTCTGGGAAAATATTTGCTACAACAGTGAGAGGCAGCGATCGCTTGTATGTAAAGTCGCTGCGCTCTAGTTCTCAATGCAACCTTTGATTAAAAATCTCGCAAGCTTATTAAACCTTTTTCTCCAATCAAACTGCCCCCTTTGCCAGCGTCCAACCTCCCAGGAATTGTGTCAAAACTGTGCCAGACAGTTGCAAAAATGTCACCTAAAAGACCCCAGATATCTGTGGAAAGACCCCCTACCAGTGTTTGCTTGGGGGGCGTATGGCGGTATCCTCAAACGGGCGATCGCTACAATGAAATACGACAATCAACCCCAGATTGCCCGTCCTTTGGGTCAATGGTTAGGAGAAGCATGGCTACTAAATTCGCCTATATGCGAACGCAAGGTTGTGGTTGTTCCTATCCCACTCCACGCAAGCAGGCAAAAACAACGAGGATACAATCAAGCTGGATTGATAGCACAAAGTTTCTGCGAAACGACTGGATTAAAATTGAAACAAAATGGTTTGGAAAGGGTGCGAACGACTGAGGCACAGCATTCTTTATCTGCCTGTGAGCGAGCAAAAAATTTAGCTGAAGCCTTTGGCATAGGGCAAGATTTTCGTCGCCGTCCAGAAGCTCCAGTGCTTTTGATTGATGACATTTACACTACGGGTGCTACTGCTATGTCTGCTATGCAAACACTTAATCAAGCAGGAATTGCAGTTTTAGGGTTAGCAGCAACTGCCATGACCTTGAGAGAGTAGAGGCGCAGAGTCTTGCGTCCTTATTGAGGTAGGTGTAGGGATTATTTTTTTTATTTTGGATTTTGAATTGTTAAAGCCTTGCGCTCTGTTCCCAAATAGGCAAATCCTGTATAGGAAAACTATAATTGACCAGGCTACTCTGTTTTTATGGGAAGTTTTTGTGGGAATAGTCTTTGGGATGAGAAGTAAGGGTTTTGCCGTGGGATTGAAACAAGTCACAATAATTCCTGCTACATTACTAGCAGTTGGTATAAGTACAACGGCAGCTTTCGCTCAAGCTAATAAGTTGTATAGTCCAATTCCCATACCTCTCGGTAATGAAGTTTTCGATACACTCTCTGACAAAGACATTCCCACAGGTCAAGGTGGATTTGCCCGTGATTACATGGTCAAGTTGAGTAAGGGTGATAATCTGGCAATTGATCTGGTGTCTGAAAGTTTTGACTGTATCATCACGCTGTTGGCACCAGACGGAACAACAGTAGCAGAAAATGATGATGGTCCTGATGGCAGTAGTAATTCCCTACTTTTTACCCGCGTCGCGGAAACAGGTACTTACGTCATTCGCGTTCGGTCTTTTGGAGAAACTGGGATTGGGGCTTTTAAACTCAAGGTCACACGGCTACAGCCAGTTAAATAAAATTATAAATTCTAAATTATGAATTAGAAAAATTTTTAATTATTTACAATCCATGGTTTTCCAAAGCCGTTAGTACACAAAGAAATAAAGCTTCAGTCCATTCCACGACTGCGCCGTAGGTATCTCCTGTGTGTCCCCCTAATTTATAGTTAAACCAAGCACCAGTCAGAGTGGCGATCGCACTTCCTGCCAATATCATTCCCAAAGCAAAAAACAAACGTTCTTTGTCCAGTAGTATTTGTAAACCGCTCAAACTTACCATCAAGAATAGTCCTGGTAATAAATCTTTATATAAACGAATTGCATATTTATGAAATGCACCTTTGCCAGTTGGTTTGAGGTAAGGATACCGGACAATTGCTAGTTGTTGACCCCAACGTCCCCAGCCACAAGCAGCCATCAAAGCCAACCAACGGTTTTTGTCTAAATCTGTCAATGCCGCTGTTTTAAGTAACATCAAGGCAATTGCTGCCATTGCGCCAAATGCACCTGTAGCACTATCTGCCATCACCTCTAGTCGCCGCTTTGGATCACCCACTGCCAATCCATCCGCAGTATCCATTGCTCCATCTAAATGCAGTCCACCAGTCATCGCAATCCAAACAACCACTACCAAAGCGCTACGAGTGAGTGTTGGCACACTCAAATAATTCATGCTGACATCAAATAGCCCTAAAATTCCCCCAATGATGAATCCTACTTGTGGGGCAAGCCGCGCCACCTTCGTGAAGTCTAACCCGTTTACATAAGGTAGGGGGATAGAAGTATAGAATATAACAGATGCTGCTATATCTAATAGCAGTTGTTTCCACCAAGGATACTGATTAGCCATAACTATCACAATGAAATAGGGAGTCCCTGGACTGTGACAATAAGGAATTACACTGACAATTTCGGTACATACAGCGGCATAATTTTTAAAGCTTTAAATAAGATTTGCATTTATGAGAAACTTAATCCAAGAAACTTTGTTATGCTTATCGCAGTGATAGAAGTTAACTATCTTGTATAAGATTAACAGCTTTATACTGAGATTAGGCAATCAAAGTTTGAGTTCACTGGCAGTTTAGCAATACTGTTTCCCAAAGAATCAGTTATCGCAGCTTTTTAGTCATTCGCTCTACAGAGTTGATATTTAATTAAAATGTAGGGGGTAAAAAAAGCTTTTGGTTTGACTGCTTGGCTGTGTTGTCTCTCACCTGCGCTCTTGAAGTTATTTGATTATGACTCACCATCTACCTAACGCAAAGATACCAGCTCCGTGCATTATCAATACAGGCGTGGTTGTCAACAAGCTTGATATCCGGCGATTGCTAGCAGATTTAGGTCGTGTCCGTTACATCTACACCTTAGAGGGTAAGTTACACAGCGAGGGAGAGGGGGATGTTATGGAAGTCTTTGCCAATCCACAACGGTCTACCCTAGTCGCCAACCATACTCTTTACCTGAATATTTACAGTTTTGATTATTTGGAACTGAAACAGTCCGCAGAAAAACAAACCTACTTTGACCTAGTGCAAGAAGGGGTGTGTCTGCGACTGATTCCCCTCTCGACTCCCTTACAAGAGCGACAACAGCGTTGCTTGAATGTCCACGATATAGAAGTGATGATGGAGCAGGTTCTATCAGCCAAATGGGATGCGGAGTTTGATGACGATAATTCAGATTTGCTCTAAAGCTATTAGTTCTTAGATATCAGCTTTTGAGTATTTTTTAGGAACAAACGTTTTTGTCTAGTCTAACTTAATTTTAAGATAACCTGTTAGTTAAAAAGCTGACTCTAAGGAGCCAGTGCGTTGGGGAAGCAGCGCTGTCTCACCGTGAGCGGGTTCCCCGAGTTGAGGCGACTGGCGTTGCTGAGTGTTCGATAAAGGTTAATTGTGTCTTGAGAGAAAAATTTTCTTTTGAATGTCTTGCCCGTTGTAGCCAAACAAAAGCTAGAGCCGGGATTTTTTTTACCCCTCATGGTCTGGTGGAAACCCCACGATTTATGCCGGTGGGGACCCTGGCAAATGTTAAAACTCTCACTCCAGCCCAACTGCGGGATACGGGAGCACAGATGATATTGTGCAATACTTATCATCTGCATCTCCAACCAGGTGAAGCAATTGTGGCTGGTGGAGGAGGACTGCACAAATTTATGGGCTGGGATGGTCCGATTTTGACTGACTCTGGAGGCTTTCAGGTCTTTAGCTTGAGCGAAATGCGAAAAATCAGTGAAGAGGGTGTCACGTTTCGCTCACCCCATGATGGTCAAATTATTAACTTAACACCAGAACGCTCTATTGAGATTCAGAATATTCTGGGGGCGGATGTCATCATGGCGTTTGATGAGTGTCCACCGTACCCAGCGAGTCGCCAAGAGGTGGAAGCAGCAACGCAACGAACTTACCGTTGGCTAGAACGTTGTATGTCGGCGCATCAATGCAGTGATCAGGCATTGTTTGGTATTGTCCAAGGAGGTGTGCATCTTGATTTGCGCTCCCAAGCCGCTGTTGCTTTAACAAAGTTGGATCTGGCCGGATATGCGATTGGTGGTGTGAGTGTGGGCGAACCACCAGAACTGATTGCAACAATTGTGCAAGCAACAGCGCCGCTGCTACCACCAGAAAAACCGCGTTATTTGATGGGTGTCGGGACTTATCGGGAGATAGCTATTGCGATCGCATCAGGTGTGGATTTATTTGATTGCGTCATTCCCACTCGTTGGGCGAGACATGGTACGGCGATGGTGCAAGGCGAACGGTGGAACTTAAAGAATGCAAAGTTTCGTGAAGATTTTACGCCTTTAGATGAAACTTGTCCTTGCTACACTTGTCAAAACTTTAGCCGTGCATACTTGTCTCATTTGGTGCGATCGCAAGAAATATTGGCTTACACCTTGTTAAGCATTCACAATATTACCGAACTCATTCACTTCACTCAAAGGATACGCAAGGCAATATTGGAAGACCGATTTACCACAGAATTTGCCAACTGGCTTACTCCAGAAAGTGCTGAGGACTCAGTAGAAAAACACTCAGGACTCATAAATGACTAAACCGTGTTAAGATACTTGTCAATTGTGAAAGCTGTGTTGGATAGGTGGATTTAATAAATATGGAAGCAGCATTGTTATTAGCAAAACTACCTGAAGCTTACCAAATCTTCGACCCTCTGGTAGATGTTCTACCACTCATCCCTGTATTTTTCTTATTGCTGGCTTTTGTTTGGCAAGCAGCCGTTGGCTTCAGATAAATAAAATCGGTGGACGCTATGCATCGCGTCCCCACTATTATGAGAATATGACAACATTAAGTAGGGTGGGCAATGCTCACCCTACTTAAGTCTATAATTTAGCAATAGATGGTCACTAGCTCGCTTTAAGCGCCGCTCTTAATTCTTTGAGCACAAGACCAACTTCTACAAATTCTGCGTTATTAGAGAGCTTTTCGAGAGTTTCAACGTTGCTTTTAAGAACAATGCTGTTGTAAGCCTCAATAGCGCCATTCAATTGACTGACATCTACAATTAACTGTACTGGTTGTAATGCAGCTAGAGTAACACCTGGTGTTGTTGCAGAATCAAAGCCTTTGAACAAACCTGCTAAGTTGTTCACAAGCCCTGTAATTAGAGATTGAGAAACTCCTAAACTAGATAAAGAAGTCTGTACTGCACTGGTTGCTGCACTAGCATCAGATCCCTGCACGAGGACAACAACAACAGGACTTGTTGAAGTGCCAAGAGTACCGCTCGTAGAGTCAGCATCGATAGATTGTTGCACTATATTGCTAGCCACATTATTCAAACTTTGTTGAACTTGCTGTGGAATGCTAATTGTACCGTTTACCTCAACTGATACATTAGTACCCGGTACGGGTTGAGTAGGTGCTGGCTGATTTGTACGATTAAAAGTATCGCCAGAGAACGTGGATGATTCTACACTAGTTCCGTTAACAACATTCTGACCAGCGTAGACTTTTAAGGGTGTAGCGCTTACAAGACAACCCGCAAACAATAGTAAAAAAACCAGACTGAGGCGAGATTTTTGCTTTTTCATTACTGCTGGATGAAATTTCCTAATTTTTCTACAAAGCTGAGAAGTTAGAACTGGAAAACATAGCCTGCACTTAAGCTTAAGCCACTAGCTTGCTCAAGATTGTTCGTCACGTCTGTGAAAATAGCATTGATGACTATGGGGGTTTGTCGCAAAGGAGTAAATGAGCCACCTACATTAAGGCTATTTCCAGTCCAGCTACTGACTACAGAGACTTGTGGAGCAACTCGCAAACCCACACTACCAAAAAAATTGATGGGATTTTCGTCTGCTTCGATAGCCCCTTTAGAACGAAAACTGCCAGTCCCAAGACCCAGAGAAACAGTTAAAGGCAATTGATTATTGGGCTGTAAATAAAATGGCTTAGTCACGACACCATAAAAAGTGTCTCTTGCATTGTTGACTTCTCCCCATTTTACGGGATTTGACCAGCCAACAGCTACTGCCGTGCCATCTGCAAAGTACTTATGTAGTTTTAGACCAATACCTCCACTTTCGCCAAAGTCAAAATTTTGACCACCTAAGCTAGTAACGTTGACGCTGATTTCAGCACCTATGGATTTAACCGCGTCTCCCAAGCCAAAACCAACAGATGCTGAACCGTCGATATTATCGCCATCAAAAGGTACATATCCTCCAACACCCACATATGCTTGACGCCAACTAGCACCATAACCTGTGGGAGTCCCAGCACTGGAAGCCGGCGCTGCTTGACCCACAGGTCTGCCTTCTATAAAAATTGGGTCAATCAGAAGCTGTTGACGTAACTTATTAATCTCTCCTAAGGAGTCGCCAACAACACCGGAAGAATCTGTTTGAGCAATTCGCCTGATTGGGGTCAGTTGCTTGGCAGATGAGATTTCAGGTTTGATAAATTCTTTATCTTTCTCCGGCATCATCTTGGAAGATGAGGCAACTTCAAAAGGAATATCACTCAAATCTGCTTCAGTGGTCAACTTTTGGAGTGGAGAAATGTCTAGAATACCATCTGTAGCAGATGCAGGATTCATTTTTTGAAAAGGAGAAACGTCTAGAATACCATCTGTAGCAAATGCGGAATTTATTGAGATAGGTATTGTACTTTGCATAATGGCGGTTGCTAAAGTTGTCCCTAAACCCAAATAAATACACCGCCTATATTTAACTTTGAGACTAGCAGTAGCATTAAGTATTTTTTCTTTATTCATTAGAGATTTAAAATGTTTAAAATTAACTAATCAAATTAAAAACTCGTGAAAAAGCTGTTAGATATCTAATTCCTCCAATCATCTTTAATGACGAAAACACGTCAATTTAAGGGTTTTGCCTGAACCTGAAAAGATGTTAATCCTGTAAATAGATGAAGTCATTGCTTGTCTTTTGTAAACGGATTTTTTGTATTTGGCTTCAGTGAGAACACTTAAATACACAAAAAATGAATTTTCAGCAAAACTCACCAACCCCCCTAGCCTCTTACCACTTTTACACCCCCAGTGATGCGGAGAGTTTTTTTTGGGTGTGGGGATGAAGGTATGAAGTGAGGTTTTGTCATGCTTCGTAGAGCGAAGCTCAGACGCGATTGTATGTTTCCCAATCAGGATGCAGGCGAATGTCAGTTAACCATGAATTGGCATTTTGGCAACTGCGCCAATTTAGAGAGAAGTATCGTAGGTGTTAATACGTTCTTGCACAAAAAATCACACAGCACAAGGCTTAAACCTCCTCTTACCGGTGCTACGCGGTCTTGTACTGTACGACGCGACATGAGTGCCAGCCATATGCCGTCGTGGTTTTAAGATTCCCCAGGTGATAGCCTGGGTTTTTTCTATAGCCAGAGGTTTTTTGTATAAATAAACACTTTAAAAATTTATTTTTTTTACATGAAGTATTTTGCTATTTCATGGATGATAAAACATTCATAAAGCAACAATAATTATTTCAATTCACCTAATGCCTAAAAGAATTTCTCTTGGGTTCCTGCTTGTGTTTTTGGGCAGCCAGGTAGGTATTACTCTCAAACCAGTTCAAGCACAAACACAAGTCGTACCTATAACAACTACCACGAAAACAGTTTGCCCCGCCCAACTAGGAGCAGATGTGGATGCTGTGATTAATCGTCCTCTATTCAGTCGGGCACGTTGGGGCATTTTAGTACAACCTCTGTCTTCTCCCCAAACTCTTTACAGTCGAGATGCCCAAAAATACTTTACCCCGGCTTCCACGACTAAACTGCTGACAACTGCGGCTGCACTACAGCAACTAGGTACAAATTTTCGCTTTCGCACCTCTGTGTATCGCGGTGGTAACGGTGTGTTGTCTGTTGTGGGTAGGGGAGATCCCAGTTTGACTGATGCACAATTAGCAGCTTTGGCAAAGCAGTTGAAGGAGAGGGGTATTCGGATAGCCAATCAGTTGATTGCTGATGATACTTACATTCGAGGAGATATTGTTCACCCCTCCTGGCAATGGGAGGATATACAGTCAGACTATGGCGCACCCATTAACAGCCTAATTTTGAATCAAAATGTTTCTAGTATAAGACTTCTGCCGCAAAGTGTAGGCAAACCTCTCAAAGTTATCTGGGTTGATATCCATGAGGATAGACAGTGGCAAGTTATTAATCAGTCGGTAACCACAGCAGAAAACCAACCAACGTTCATCAATGTTACCCGTGACTTGAAAGGACAAACTTTGCGAATTCAAGGGCAATTGGCGCTCAATTCCGAGCCTGCGTTAGTTAGTTTACCTGTTCTTGCTCCTGCTGAATATTTCTTGCGTCGTTTTCGTAGTACTTTAATAGCAGAGAAAATTCCCGTTCTACAGACGTTTGTATCATCTACTCAGGGCAAGAATGAAGAGGAATTAGCTAATGTGGAATCTCCTCCACTCTCAGAACTTGTCGCACAAACAAATATCAATAGTAATAATCTCTTTGCTGAGTCATTGTTGAGAGCATTAGCTATTAAAAAAACACCAGTTGAAAATCAAAGTTCTGCTGATGCGGGTTTGGAAGTTATGAAGACAACGCTTACCCAAATGGGAGTTGATTCAGCGGGTTACTCTTTGGTAGACGGTTCGGGGTTATCTCGTAAAGACTTGGTGAGTCCAGAAGCGTTGGTTCAAACTTTGCAAGCAATGGCAAAATCACCAGCAGCATTGGTGTATCGAGCATCTTTACCCGTTGCAGCCAGAAGTGGGACTCTGAAAAATCGCTTTCAAGACACACCTGCTGAGGGCATTGTACAAGCGAAAACAGGCTCGATGGGCGGTGTTGTTTCCTTGGCAGGATATGTGAATGCGCCTAGGTACGGTCGAGTCGTTTTTAGTATTATGGTGAATCAAACCGAACAGCCTGCAAGGGTTGTAAGGCAAGCAGTTGATGAGATTGTGGTGTTGTTAGCTCAACTGCAACGTTGTTAAATCACTGAGGCAAATCGCCAAAGCGATCACGATACCTTTTTAACACATCCTCTAGGTTTTGCGATCGCTGGCGTTCTGCTTCTAATTCTTGTTGTGCTTGTTCAGCGCGTTGCTTTTCCTGTTCTAGCTGCGCGTTCACCTCAGCGTAAGAGAAAAATTTGCTACCATCGGGACGATAAATCTGCAACTCCTCATCAGACATATCAAACCTGATACTCAATCGAGGACTCACCCAGTTCGCAATCTCTCTAATGGCATCCAATCCGTCCTCTGTTCTTAACCAACCTTTCAAAGTATTCTTATCTGGGTCGTAGATGTAATACTCCTGAACTCCGTAGCGGTCATAAAACAGGAGCTTTTTCTCCATTTCAGTCGAACTGTTACTAGGAGAGAGGATTTCAAAGACGACTTGTGGTGGGATGTTGTCTTCCTCCCATTGTTTATATGAACCACGGTCTCCCTTTGGTCTACCGAATGCTACCATCACATCTGGTGCTGTGACAATATTATTGCGACCCTTTAGCGGATACCATAACAAGTCCCCAGCAACAAAGACATTTGGGTCATCAGCGTATAACCAATCGAGATTTTGCTGAATCACTATAATCCAGCGAAACTGCTTGGTATTATCTGCCATTGGCTTGCCGTCGCTTTCCGGGTAAATAACTTCTGATGGAGTTGTTGCTAGAGGTTGAGAAACCATAACCAAGCGCGTCACTCTGGATGCTTCCAAGTTAGCACAATTTAGGCTGCGGATAGAATCCTACAGACATTTTTAGTATGCCCCTCATTGTGTATTTTGTAATTATAAACTTACAGAGGTAATGCTCACCTTTAAAAGACGCTGTATGAATAACTATTTTTTCAATAATTCCCTAAAAGAGCGCAAACTATAATTCAAGATTTTCCCGGTATTAAACACTTGATATCCCGCAAATAATAAAGCAGAAGATGCAAGAATAGCAAAAAGATTCACTGACGCAAAGATATTGCCAGTGAACAGCATGACTGCTATTCCCAGTCCTATCAAAACCCATCCTATATTACGATTTAGACGTCGTTGGGTTAAGAAGACAACTCCTGCAACACATAACAGCAAACTAGGGATACGAACAAAAAAACCAATTCGAGTGTTCGCAGAAAATATCACAATCCCTGCTATCATCAGCACCAAACCGATAAGCTTGCTGGGACGATCCACTTGAGGTTGTTTCTTGTTCTCAACAATTTGAGGCTGCACAATCTCAGGCTGAATCACTGTATCTGGACGAATCGGTGTGGAATGAGAGGGAAAAACTAAATTTCGTTTACATTGAAATATAAAAGTTACCTTCTCTTCGTGACCTAGGTCGATTTTATCTCCTAAGGTGAGAGAATAGCGCTTTTTTGGCTCTAGCTTGACATTATTAAGAAACGTCCCGTTAGAGCTTCCTACATCAACAATATAATATGTGCTTTCTTCTACCTGAATCTCTGCATGCAGACGAGAAACAATATCAGCATTTGGCAAAGCTAAAACGTTAATATCTGGTGCAATTTGGTCATTTGGCTTACCAATGCGAATGACAGCAAGATTTGGTAGCAACTCAAAAGAGGTGTTACTTTGAACATGAAAAAGCTCTAAACTTAGCCTTGTTGTCTGTGATGTGCTGAGGTTTTGCATGGCTTGCTTTTGGGGAGCAATTTCTCAATTATTCTAGATTGTCTTGTCTTGTGGCAAAAGCACTTCAATGATAATCCGACATTTAATTGTCTTAGGTGTAATACCTATTGTTACCTATTTTTTTCCATCTGTTGGATATTTAGGTTAAGCAATACTTCCCCGCTTACGTGCTTCCTTGTAAGAAGTTCCTACATTCTTTATGCCAGCTTTAATCATTTGTCGTTCGAGAAGGGCAAAAAAGCGCGCCTTATCTCCACCACGTACCACCGCCTGATTGTGCGCCTCGGCGATCGCCACTGGGTAGCCATATCCTTTCTGCACCTGTCCTAACATGAGTCCCAGTGCAGAGTCAAACATCGCTGTGTTTTGGGCTACCCATGATGGGACTTCTATCCGGGCAATTTCAGTACCTACATGAACGTAACAAAAGTAAACTTGCTGGTCTTCATACAACTCAAGAATGCGAACGTTACTGCGCCATAAGCACCCGCGTTGTCCTGGCTTGAGTTGGGTGGACAAAAGAGTTGTATCTCGTAAAGGTTCAAAGACCTTGCAAGGAACTTTTTCTAATTGATTGGGGCAAAAGCTGGCACAATCTGGTACTGTGTGGGGACAAGCTAAAAGACGCAAAAAGTTCATCCCTTCGACATTACGAGAAGCACTCACGTAGCCCATCAAGGGGATTTGCGCTTCCCGCAACTTTCCCCAAGCTTCTAAGATGGGGGGTAAAATGTGAGCGCGTGCATCTAAGGGCAGTTGTTCTAAAAACCAGTAAATCAACGAACCATCCACCATCGCCAGCGTGGGGACTTCTTGGTTTTCTTGTCCCTCTTTTACACTGCAAGCCAGTTCTGATAATACCATTGCTTCACTTGCTGTCCGGCGAAAACTCATCCATTCTTCAGTACGAATACCCCACTTACGAGAAAGATATAAATCTTCGGGGCGATAAAATATCTCCGGCAAACTATCTAGAACTGGGTAACGGTTTTGACCGTAGTGTAAAACAACTCTACCCATGTTGAGAAGATAGCAGTAAGCAATTTCGTGGTGACTGGGCGCTATTTGGGAACCATCGGTCGCAATGACGGTATGAATTTTCGGGGGAACTGGAATATCAATGCAGGTGTTGAGTGGTTCTATAGGAGTCGCATTGGCAAACAGGATGCGATCGCGCCATTTTTCCTGTCGCTGCACTAACTCTTCCTGACATTCCAAAGCGTTTTGAAAATGTTTTTGAGCCAATTCTAAACGCTGGCGACTAGCAGCAGCCTCTTGCGTCAGATGTTGACTCAAACCCTGCATTTGTCCTGTGATTTTAGTAAGGTCAAGCATAGTCAATAGACTTCTTGCAAAAGTATAATGAAGGGATATTTAGAACCACAGATGCACACAGATTAACACAGATAATTTATCTGTGTGCATCTGTGTTCATCTGTAGTTTGATTTTCATGACTCTTGACTTTATTTAAGAGATTTAATAATCAATAGTACTATCGCTGTACATTAATTTTAGAGACGTGCCATGGCACGTCTCTACATTAGTATTCCCACTCAGAAAAATCTTGAGCAAATTTAGTGAGTGATAATACCTGAATCCGTGGGTCATTTTGGGCTGTTACTTTTTCAGTTGGGGTATTGTAACCCCAATCTGCAAGGAACAGTTTCACCTCATTCAGGTCTGGCTGCTGTTGAACAAGCTGTAATGTTTTCAGTCGGTCTTCTACAAACCACACGCTGTCTGGTAAAGTATTTGTTCCTTGAATTAATTCTCGTAAAATTTCGTGTTTTGAACGCTTTACCTCTTTGCCAAAAATCACTTCTCTTGGTATTTCTACCCCTCCTTGTTTCAATAGCTGCTGTGCAAAACGTCCTTCTTTAGTAGTGATAATGTATAGCTTAACTGTGCTGGTAGCAGTTGCTTTGAGTTTCTCCTTCACACCCTGAAAAAACTTATGTAAACTCAGCCAACCATCTAAATCTGTGGCAATCCATTCATCCCTTATTTTGTCTAGTTTACTGCCAATTTCTGTCGCCTTCACATTGTCTCTTAACAAAAGTTCTTGAGCAATTTTTGCCCATTCCTGAAGAATCCTTTCTTCAGCAATTTCCTCTACCAATGCTTTGACTAAAACGGGCATTTCCCAACCTGTTTCAATCACAGGCCTGAGTCGGTAAAATTTAGAGGCTAAATCAATAGATGGGGTTTCTTGCTCTGGCAACCAAACTTGACAATAGGTACGCCATGCTACTTCAAAATATTCAATCAATCCGTCGCAGATTACACCATCAAAGTCTAGAGCCAGAATTGTAGGACTATTTGCCGTCATTGTTTTGAGGTAACTCAACAGATTTAAGCTGCTGTTGACAGCTTACCTGACAAATGCAAATTATGCAGTAGCTATGCCAACGGTATCCCAATGTGCTACATTACTAACCGTACTGATGATCTACGAAACTTTACTGAAACTGCTAAAATAGTGATTACTAAGCGAATCTACTAGCAAATAGAATTTTTTCATGCAAAATTTACAAAAATTTTACGTAGATTTATCAAGCCTTTAAGTATACCCTTAGGTTAAAAATAGATTGGCATTGTAGATACCAATGTAGTTATCGAGGTCTTAGCAAGTCATTTTTATGAAAACAAGATTTTTAAGCGCATTAACTGCAATGACCGCATTGACAGGCATCGTGGCAACTACTGGAGTGGCTCATGCGGCTACAGTCACATATACCACAGCATACGATGCGCCTACAGACGGGACAGTACCTTACGCAGGTTTTGGTTATACAGATATTATTGATGCACCTTTAAGTATTCAAAAGTTTGACTCGTCTCTTGGTACACTTAATAGCGTCACGATAGATTTTATCGGCGACCTGAAAGGAGATGCAGGGTTTGAAAACAAAAGCCCACAATCATCTACAGTCACAGTGGATCTTTCCGGCACGTTAAAATTACAACTGCCTGATGGGACATCTGTTGTTGAGCTTAATCCGCAACAGGATTACAGTTACAATGTCACCGGATATGATGACACGACTGATTACGCTGGTACCTCTGGTAAGACTGTTGAGGGGCTAACAGCAAGCCAGTCTGATACAAAAACTTACACAGACAGCAACTCATTACAGACTTTTACTGGTTCCGACGACCTAGACTTGTTGTTCTCCGCAACAGCGAAATCAACTGTTTCTGGATCGGGTAATATCTTTTCTTATGTCACAACATATGCTAAAAGCAGTATCCAAGTCACATATGACTACCAAGAGCGGAAGAAGGTACCGGAACCCTCTGCCATACTTGGGTTAGGTTTTGTGACAGGGGTTGGTTTGTGGTCCCAGAGAAAGAGAATTGAGGCAAGAATGCGTCATTCTTGAGAAGTCATTCTTGAGAAGAATGCAGGACAAAATAAAACCGCAGATAAACGCAGACGGACGCAGATGATTTATCTGTGTGCATCTGCGTCCGTCTGCGGTTCTAATTAATGACGAATTAATGACGAATTATCAAAACACCATGTCTAGGACTAAATAGCATAGCTAACAAAAATAATCCCGATACGACTAAAACAATCGCTGGTCCTGAGGGAAAATTGTAAAAATAGCTGAGATACATCCCACAAATACTAGAAAATACACCAAGAAACGCCCCCAAAATCATCACCTGATGGAGGCGTTTCACTAATAAGTAGGCAGTTGCTCCTGGTGTAATCAAAAGAGAGAGTACTAGGATGACACCTACAGCTTTCATGCTGGCGACGATAGTAAGAGCAATCAGCAGCATGAGTCCAAAATTGAGGCGATTGACTGGTAATCCTGCTGCTTTCGCACCTAAAGGGTCAAACGTATAAAATAGTAGTTCTTTGTATAATAAAAAGACAGTTAACAAAACTACAGCCGCAATGATGGCAGTATCACGCACTTCCTGAATGGTCACACCGAGAATATTTCCAAAAAGGAAGTGATTGAGGTCAATTTTATTGTCTTTTTGAATAACAGTAATGAGAGTGATCCCAAGGGCAAAAAATGCAGAAAAAACTATCCCCATTGCGGCGTCTTCTTTAATAGGAGAACGTGTCCTAATCCACGCGATCGCCATTGTACTGATGACACCAGCAATAAATGCCCCAAAGTAAATATTCGCTCCCACCAAAAAAGCGATCGCCAGTCCTGGTAAAACCGAGTGACTGATAGCATCACCCAGCAAAGCTAACCGTTGCACCATTAAGTAGCTACCAACAACTGCACATAATAAACCTACTAAAATGGCAATGACAAGCGATCGCTGCATAAAGCCGTATTGTAGAGGCTCAATCAAAGCTTGCAATATAGTCATTAGTCATTAGTCCTTAGTAAAATACTTCTCATTTTTGACTTTTGACTTTATCATGCTGCTTCACTCCAAAACATCACCTTACCACTATAGGCGCGGGACAAATTTTCTTCAGTGAGGACTTGTTGGCGCGAACCAGTAGCGATTAACTCCCGATTTAATAAAATCAAATCGTCAAAATGGGTGATGGATTCTCCTAAGTCATGGTTGACAACTAAGACAATTTTGCCTGCGGCGGTGAGTTCATGGAAAACATCAAAAATCACCGCTTGGGTTTTTTGGTCAATACCGACAAACGGTTCGTCAAAGCAGAAAATCTCTGCTTCTTGCGCCAAAGCACGCGCTAAAAAGACCCGCTGCTGTTGTCCCCCAGAAAGTTCTCCAATAGGACGGTTCTGGTATTGACTCATCCCAACCCGTTCTATTGCACTTTTTGCCACTTGGCGACTCACCGCTGAAAACTGACGCAACCATCCTGTTTTCTTGACCCTTCCCATCATCACTACATCCCAAACAGTGGCGGGATAAGTCCAATCTATTTGGCTTCGCTGTGGTACGTATGCAACTTTGTCAAGTTGTTGTGCTAAGGGTTTGCCTTGGTAGTCAACTATACCACTGCCAGGAACTAACCCTAACATTGCCTTAATGAGCGTGCTTTTGCCTGCACCATTGGGACCAAAAATCCCAGTCAGTCGCCCTGGTTTCACAGTACAATTGACATCCCTCAAGGCTTCTTGAGTGCGGTAATGTATCCCCAAATGAGCGATATGAATCGCTTCTGTATCTTGTAGAGACGCATCATGGCGCGTCTGTACAAGGCGCGTCTCTACAACGGGCATTTCATCAGCCTTTTTCTTAAATAGCAGGTATTTTGGGTGCAAATAGGCAATGTTCATAACAGTGCTTGAATACTCCTTTGCTTGAGCTTACTATAAAAATGAAAGAAATATGAAAACATCTATAATTGGAAGTAATAACTTACATAAATGAAAGTAATACTTGAGAAAGAAGGCAGTAGCATTTACAGAAATGTTTTTATCCACATTCCTCTGCTTTGTCTGGGAATAGTGTTGTCTTTCGCTTTATCTAGTTGTACTCAACAAAACTCTAGCTCTTCCTCTGCCAGCAATGATAAGCCGAAAGTGGTAGCAACAAGCACGATCATTGCAGACTTAACACAAGAGATAGGGGGAGACGAAATTAAGCTCACTGGAATACTTAAACCGGGTACTGACCCTCATGTCTACGAACCAGTCCCGAAAGACACACAGGTGATGGAAGAAGCCAACTTGATTTTATACAACGGCTACAACCTAGAACCCGGACTGATTAAGTTAATGAAATCTGCGGGGGGGAAAGCGCGTCAGCTACCAGTAGGCGAAGTTGTCAAGCCTTTGCAGTTGAACGAAGGTGCAAAAGGGAAAGTTCCCGATCCGCACGTTTGGGGTGATGTAAAAAATGCGATCGCAATGGTAAATGCCATTCGCGATGCTTTAATAAAGTTATCGCCACAAGACAAAGAGGAATTTACAAAAAAAGCACAGCAACTGACTGATGAATTAAAGCAATTAGATAGTTGGGTAAAGGTGCAAATTCAAACTATCCCAGCAGATAAGCGCAAACTCGTAACAACGCACGATGCATTTCAATACTATGGACGTGCTTATCAGATACCCATTGCAGGCACTTTAATTGGTATCAGCACCGAAGAACAACCCAGCGCACAAACCGTGCAAAGGCTGGTAGAAGAAATTAAAAAGATTGGCGTCCCCGCAATCTTTGCTGAAACAACAATTAACCCAGCTTTGATTCAAACTGTTGCTGAAGAAGCAAAAATCAAATTAGCACCACGCGAACTGTATTCTGATTCAATTGGTGCGCCTGGAGGTGAGGGTGATACCTACATTAAAATGATAGAGGCAAACACGCGAACTATTGTAGAAGCATTGGGGGGAAAATATACGCCGTTTCAACGTTCAACGAATCAATAAGCTTTACTTAGGAATTGCGAATTTAGCTGAGATCAAATGCTGCTTTTTCTAACACCAGCACCAGTTATTAGTTATATACCTCTTGAATGTTGTTTCCCATACCTTTTAACCCTATAGAAAGTTGAACATATTTATATTATTGGTTTTTGTTATATATTTCTTCCGATAGATGTGATATCTTAATATAGTAGAATAAAGTAGAAGCTAGCTGCACTATGGCTAGTCAGCAGAAATTTTGGAGGTGGCGCTTAAAGGGTGCAAACTTAGCAGAAAATACATTGTTCACAGGGAGTTTGGTGAATTCCAACTCCAGAAAAGGAGGTATCAATAACCTGGAGCAAAAGTATCTAAACCCTTGTTCAACGACCACTTTACCAGCTGAACCAAGAAAACATATGAAAATTGCTCAAATAGCCCCCTTGTGGGAACGGGTTCCACCTTCAACTTACGGAGGAATTGAACTCGTAGTGAGTCGCCTGACTGATGAACTGGTACGTCGCGGTCATGATGTCACTTTGTTTGCCTCTGGCGATTCGCAAACATTGGCTAAGTTACAAGCAGTTTATCCGCGTGCATTGCGCTTAGACCCAGATATCAAAGAGGGAGTGATGTACGAAGTACTGCAAGCTAGCCAGGTTTACCAACAAGCGGCAGAATTCGACATCATTCATTCCCATGTGGGGATATGGGCGTTGCCATTAGCAAATATGGTGTCAACACCTACAGTACACACCCTGCATGGCATCTTCACCAATGACAACAGCAAAGTATTTTCCCTTCATCGAACGCAACCATATATCAGCATTAGTGATGCCCAGCGTCAACTAGACCTGAATTACGTCAGCACTGTATACAACGGCATCAAAATCGAAGATTACCCTTTTGTAGCACAACCACAAGAACCTCCATATCTGGCATTTCTAGGACGCTTGTCGCCAGAAAAAGGACCACAACATGCGATCACCATTGCAAAACAAGCAGGTTGGCGCTTGAAGATAGCTGGTAAGGTTGATGTGGTAGACACAGAGTTTTTTGAAAAAGAGATTGCCCCGCACATCGATGGTCAGCAAATTGAATACCTGGGTGAATTAGGCCATGCAGCCAAAGTTGAACTCCTGGGGAATGCAGCCATAACTCTGTTTCCCATCACCTGGCGAGAACCCTTCGGCTTGGTGATGATTGAGTCAATGGCAACTGGTACACCAGTGATTGGCATGAATATGGGTTCTGTACCAGAAGTCATTGCCCATGGAACAACAGGTTTTGTTTGCCCTAGTTATGAACAAATGGTGGATATGATTCCTGCTGCTTTGGAATTAAACCGTCAAGGGTGTCGCGAATACGTAGAAAATTGCTTTACCGTGACCCAGATGGTGGATGGGTATGAGGCGGTTTATGAAAACATCCTCAAAGAACGCACTCCCAAGAATGGACTCATTCATGCCCTAAAAACCTCATTGGGATCAATAGCTTCTGTGAAGTGAAGCTCCCATCATCAGCTTTCGTCCAAAGGAGATAAAGATGAAAAAGACAACGAATAGTTGTCCCTGTTGCGGTAGTTCTTTGCTGCGTCATGTGCGTCACATTGGAAGCTACTGCTTTTGTCAATCCTGTTGGCAAGAAGTCCCTCGGTTATCGAGTACTCAGACGGACTTCTTCACTCACACACCTATTCGACAGCAGCCAGTTTCATCCCAATTTATTTTCCCACGATGACAGAGCAAGTGCAGCAATAAGCATCTGTCATCTGTGCTCCTACCTCCAAAACACCTCCCATCCAGTCGAATAAGTTCAACCTCCTCCAGTAGACAGTGCAGCATTCATTCTGTCCCTTTTGACGTTAACTTATTCAAGCTGGTTCCCATCTATGGGTGTTAGTTGCATCTTTTTTTCACTACACCCAATCGCTGTGGAGTCAGCTTTTACCCTTTTGACATTTGACATTTTTGAATTGTTCCCAATTAAAATTACAGCCATTTGCATCTCAATAGACGACATTGTCCAGACGTTGCAGTGCAACGTCTGGACAGGGTTCATTTATTTAAAAACGGCTATAAATTAAAGTTGCAAGTCATAATCAGTGCTAGGAGCAACCTTGATTAATTCTTCAACATTGCGTAGCATTGTATTGCAAATCACATCCAAAGGTAGGTCATTTGGATCGTGCCCAAAAGGCTCTTCAATTTCCGAGCCAATTTGTTCAATACTCAATAAGGTAAAACTCACAAAAGCCGTTATTATACCAGTCCACCAAGTTAAATAACTAACTATTTCAAGAGGCAAGATCAGACAAAAAATCAATAACAATTGCCTGAGCTTAATCGTATATATCAAGGGCAGTGGCGTTCTTAAAATGCGTTCACAACCACCCAAAATATCTACCAAATCATCCACTAAGTTATGTAAGGCAGTCAGTTGATAGATATTTAGACTATTACGGTCATGCTGATGCTGCAAATAATCCCTAATCCAGAAGGCAATTTGTAGTGGGGGATGTTGAGTATCTTTGAGCTTGAAATACTGGGTTTCGGACATCAATGATGCTAACTGCGCGTCCAATGACTCTGCCCTAAGATGTAACTTCATGGCGATCGCAAAAGCAACTAATAGCCGGATTGTTGCCTCTTTTTTTACTTTATCTTTGGGTGACTGCTCTTTAACTACTACGTAAATTCCTTGAGCCAAATTACGAACCGTATTAACTAAAGCTCCCCATAGTTGACGACCTTCCCAAAATCGCTCATTCGCTGTATTCGTCCGGAAAACTAATAACAAAGTAAAGCCAATATTGAAAGTCAAGACGGCATTGGTCAGGACACCACTCCTGTGTGAGAATCCTATGGGAAACCCAAAATGGTAGACTAATGAAATTAAAAAACCGTATACACCACCAAATATTACCCAGGGAAGAATGACTGGAATAAGTGACATTTCAAGTCGTAAAGTGACTTGAAACCAATTGAGTTTTTCGCCTGTATAGAGATGATACTTTCCTGTAAACGAATTTTTTTTCCTGCTTAAAAAGCGTTTGCAACGTTCCAGTGCATTAATGGGATTTGACCGACTCATCTGTTATGACTCCCAATGATTTAACATAGAAAGTTCAATTTGAATTACAAAAAATTGATTAATCAGTCTACGTTTGGAGTTGAATATTTCATGATTCACCAAAATTTATTTATTCAATTGGCAAGAATGTAATCCTGAAAAATCACAACTTCATAGCCAGCCTCAGGTGATATTTTAATAATGGAGTTAGGGATAGAGCGATCGCCCCTGTGGGGCGGGCACTTTGTGCCATCGCCCTTACGGGTGCTGCGCTGCCTTGCAATCGCCAAAAAACCTGAAACTCACGATGCAACCGTTTCAAACTCTAACAAATCGCAGCCATAATTCAAACAAGCAGCTATCTGCTCTTTTGACAAGTCTGAAAACTGATAAATAATTTCATCTGATGAGTCAGCGCTTAGCTTGATTTCTCCAATCCAAAATCTAAACTCTAAAATTGGTATAGCCTTGAGTCAATCTAACCCAGTGTCAAAGAACCTGCAAGAAACTCACTTAAACCGCGCTCGTGCTAGCCTCAGACAAGCGCTGTCTTGGTATGGAAATCTTCGCAAACCGGGACAGCCGTCAACAAACTCACAATTAGCAGGTTTGGTAAAACCGGAATTGGAAGTTTTGACCTCCACACTCAACAAACTAGACTACAACGTCATTCGCATCGCTGCTTTTGGTTTGGTGAGTCGTGGGAAATCAGCGGTGTTGAATGCATTGCTGGGACAAAAGATATTGCAAACTGGTCCGCTTAACGGTGTGACTCAGTACCCTCGTTCCGTACGCTGGAATCCTGGCGGTAAGGTGCAGGTGGAATTAATTGATACACCAGGATTAGATGAAATTGAGGGTGACTTACGGGCACAAATGGCGCGAGAAGTCGTGATTCAGGCAGATTTGATTTTGTTTGTGGTGTCTGGTGACATTACACGGACAGAGTATCGAGCACTGTGTGAATTGCGACAGGCGCAGAAACCCTTAATTTTGGTGTTCAACAAGATAGACCTCTACCCTGATACAGATAAAACAGCAATTTATAATAATTTGCAACAGTTGGGGGCAGGAAATCCCCAAGGTAAACCCTTAAAGCCTGATGAAATTGTTATGGTGGCGGCGGAACCTGCATCTATAGAAGTGCGCGTTGAGTTTCCCGACGGTCATGTGACTTATGAATTGGAGACACCACCGCCACAAATAGATGATCTAAAAGAAACAATTCTTAAAATTCTTAATCGCGAAGGGCGATCGCTCCTCGCTTTAAACGCACTCATCCAAGCAAGGGATGCACAAGAGGCGATCGCCCAAAAAACCCTCGACTTTCGTCAACAACAAGCAGAAGACTTGATTTGGCAATATACTAAATACAAAGCTTTAGCAGTAGCACTCAACCCCATCGCCTTCTTAGATATTCTAGGCGGAACCGTGGCAGACTTGGCTTTAATTCGCTCTCTAGCACGCCTCTATGGTTTACCAATCACAAGCTACGAAGCAGGAAAAATTTTAAAAACGATTTTATTGAGTTCCGGTGGCTTGCTGTTGGGAGAACTAGGCAGCAGTTTGCTGTTAGGTTTGGGTAAAAGTACCGCTGCAATTGCTTCTGGAGATAACCCGATAAATATTACTGCATATACTGGAACTGCAATCACGCAAGGTGGTGTCGCAGGTTATGGAGCATATGCAGTAGGTAAAGCGGCACAGGTATATTTAGAAAAAGGCTGTTCTTGGGGACAATTAGGAGCAAGTACAGTCATTCAAGAAATACTGGCTGAGGTGGAACAAAATACAATTTTGTATCGCTTGCGCCAAGAGTTGGAGCAGTTTTCTTTCAACCGTACTTCACTACGTCAATAAAGACGACACTCTTGAGAAGAGTCATTGTTATCACTAGGCAATCCTACCTCAGCTTCCGCACGGTTTAGCATTGACTCATGTAGGTGTTTTGCATGATGACGTTGCTGTACCATTAACTCCCGTGCTTCTTCTTGGGTCATAGCTTCTGTTCCACTACGATGCACTGCTTCAGCACGATTGAGCATTGACTCATGCAAGTGTTCGTCTTGCAGACGCTGCTGAACCATTAATTCCCGTGCTTTATCTTGAGTACTCATGCAATTTTCTCTCATCAATATTTAAACTGTCCTTCTATTTTGCAACTTAAAAAAATAAAGCAAAACGTTAATCCAATAAATAAAAGAGAAATTTACAAAAAACAATTTATCGCAACTTAGAGGCAGCTAATATTGTTATCTGGTGAACAGTCTCTAAATCAGGCGGCGGAGTTTCACTCTCCATTCCCAGCCATAAGAGATACTCTATATTCCCAGCAGGACCAGTGACAGGCGACCAAGTTAAACCTTTGTACTTCCATCCTAATTCACCAGCGGCTTGCAATACCTGAAAAATAGCATCACCTTGGTCTTTAGGGTCACGCACAACACCTTTTTTACCGACACGGTCTTTACCCACTTCAAACTGGGGTTTCACCAACAACACAGCTTCATGGGGAGGTTGCAGTAACTGCCATAGAGCTGGCAAAATCTTGGTTAAAGAAATAAACGACACATCTACCACCGCCAAATCAGCTAGTTCAGCACCACGATACAACTCATCTGGCGTTAGATACCGTAAATTTGTGCGTTCCTTCAAAATCACCCTAGCATCATTTCGCAAACGCCAGTCAACTTGTCCGTAACCAACATCAACGCCATAAACTCGTTTTGCGCCAGCTTGCAAGAGACAATCTGTAAAGCCACCCGTAGAAATACCGCCATCCAAACAAATGCGCCCTTCCACAGGAATCGCAAACACTTCCAATGCTTTTGCTAACTTTTCCCCGCCTCTAGAAACAAAACGCGATCGCTCTTTTAATTGAATATGAGCCAAAACATCAACTTCCGTACCCGACTTATCAATAATTTGACCATCAACACTCACTTCCCCCGCCTGAATGAGACGCTGTGCTAAGGCGCGGGAAGAGCATAAATTGAGTTCTACTAATAAAGTGTCGAGTCGTTGTTTAACCAATTAACTTTACTCTTGTCCTGAAATCAAAACTAAGGCGCGCTTTATAATATCTTCTCGCTTAACTAGTTGTTCTAATTCTTCTGGTTCATAACGCCCTTCTTCTACTTCTAGAGAAGCTTCATCAATGGCATTTAAGTAAGCTTCTTCTAAGGTTTCCAGCAATTCTTCTGCGGTTAAATAATAACCTCGTGCTTTACGACGCTTATTTTCCCTTTGAATTTCCCGCACTGAATTACGAATAGAGACCTCCCAAGAGCGAGTCGTGCGATTTTCTGCTTGCTGTTTAATAAGATGTAACACCACAATCACAGCATAGCTACGAATTGTCTTGATTATATCCTTACGACTCATCTCTTCTAATTCTTCAACGATGACCAAAGCTCCTGGTACATCACCTTTGAGTAACAAATCTTTTAACTCTAGTAATTCTTCCATAACCAGCGCCTCAATCGTTGGGCAACTTCTATTGTGGCGGATTTTCGGCAGGAGGAAGTGATATCAAATCCCTTTACTACCTCTGTTCTCCTCCTCCTTTTCCTCTGTGTACTCCGCGCCTGGTGCGGTTCGATAAAAAAAGCGAGTGTCCCAAAGGAGACTCGCCTTATTTTAAAACCAACAGAGCAACTTAGTACAGCATTTCATGAATTCGTAGCCAATTAAATTTGGCGAGACTCAGCGTTCCTCTGCGTTTAAAAACGCGCTCATTTTTACGCGAAGCTGTACTTAGATATCTTGTTCGCTCAACTCACGAGTCATATAATCAAACGGTTCATCTACAAAGCTCGTATCGCTTACACCTGCCGCAGACACTTGCTCCTTCACAATACCCTTCATAATTTGGATACCGAGAACCGTTGGACCAATTGGCACACCTAAAGAATTGTAAGTTTCCCGCAGCCCTTGCAGTACCCGCTCATCCAGCACATCCATACTACCAGCAACAAGGGCATAGGTAGCATAGCGCAGGTAGTAGTCCATATCTCGTAGACAAGCCGCATAACGACGAGTCGTGTAAGCGTTTCCACCTGGACGAATCAACTCCGGCTGTTCTTCAAATAATTTAGAACCAGCCTGCTTGACAATTGCCGCCGCATTTGCATTAATAGCCGCAGATGCTTGCACGCGTGCGGTACCGCTTTCAAAGTAAGACTTGAGGCTGTCGATCGCATTCCGGTCGAAATACCGCCCTGCAACGTCATAATTCTTAATTAAACTTGTCACTGCATCCCGCATTCCTTTTTCTCCCAATCAGTCCTTTCTATGGTTTGATATTAATTTGACTGCTTTTTCCAAGCTGCAACTTAAGAGTGCCTCTTGTAAAAGAAGCCCCAACACAAAAACAATCTATACCGCTAATTATGGATTCTATGCCAAAGTTGACCCCTGGGAGATAAACTGTCAACTTTTGTGAAACTGGTTAAGTAAAGGTTAAATATCCCCTTGCAAACACAGATTCTGTTACAAACAATACAAAATTCTCCAATTTTAAATCTTTACGATATTCCAGGTGTCTCATAGATTTGGATTTACAAGCAGGGTCAGCATGCTTTGAACACTCTGGTTTTACTATGAATAAATCGGCTGATAAGGAGTAACCATGACAACCCCACAAGAAGTCCTGAAGATGATTCAGGACAATAACATTCAGATGATCGATCTGAAATTCATCGATATGCCAGGAACCTGGCAGCATCTCACGGTTTTCCACAACCAAATCGATGAGAGTTCCTTCACAGACGGCGTACCTTTCGACGGTTCTAGTATCCGGGGTTGGAAAGCCATCAATGAATCAGATATGGCAATGGTACTCGATCCAGATACTGCCTGGATCGACCCTTTCATGAAAGAGCCAACTCTGAGTATCATTTGTAGCATCAAAGAACCACGGACAGGTGAATGGTATAGCCGTTGTCCTCGTGTTATTGCCCAGAAAGCAGTAGATTACTTAGTTTCCACTGGTCTTGGTGATACAGCCTTCTTTGGTCCTGAAGCCGAGTTTTTCATCTTTGATGATGTCCGTTTTGACCAAGGCGCGCACCAAGGCTATTACTACGTAGACTCGGTTGAAGGTCGTTGGAATTCAGGTAGAGAAGAAGGTCCTAACCTGGGGTACAAACCACGCTACAAAGAGGGCTACTTCCCAGTTCCCCCCACCGATACCTTCCAAGATATCCGTACAGAAATGCTGCTGACAATGGCAAAGTGCGGAGTCCCAATTGAAAAGCAGCACCACGAAGTTGCCACTGGTGGTCAAAGTGAACTTGGCTTCCGTTTTGGTAAGTTAATTGAAGCTGCTGACTGGCTGATGACTTACAAATATGTCATCAAGAATGTTGCCAATAAGTACGGCAAAACCGTCACCTTCATGCCCAAGCCCATCTTTGGCGATAACGGTTCTGGGATGCACACCCACCAGTCCATTTGGAAAGATGGTCAACCGCTGTTCGCTGGCGACAAATACGCTGGCTTAAGTGAAATGGCGTTGAACTACATCGGCGGTATCCTCAGGCATGCACCAGCACTGCTAGCCCTCACCAACCCCACCACCAACTCTTACAAGCGCTTGGTTCCTGGTTATGAAGCACCAGTAAACTTGGCTTACTCCCAAGGGAACCGTTCTGCTTCTATCCGTATTCCTCTGTCTGGTACTAACCCCAAAGCCAAACGGTTAGAGTTCCGCTGTCCTGATGCAACTTCTAACCCCTACCTGGCATTTGCTGCCATGCTGTGCGCTGGGTTAGATGGTATTAAGAACAAAATCGACCCCGGTCAACCTCTTGATAAAAATATCTATGAACTCTCCCCAGAAGAACTGGCGAAAGTTCCTTCAACTCCTGGTTCTCTCGAGTTGGCGTTGGAAGCACTAGAGAATGACCACGCCTTCTTAACTGAAAGCGGTGTGTTCTCAGAAGACTTCGTTCAAACCTGGATTTCCTACAAGCTAGATAATGAAGTCAACCCGATGCGGTTGCGTCCTCATCCCTACGAATTTGCCCTCTATTACGATGCTTAATTAAACGCGCTATTTGAGAGCATTTTTTTTGAAATCGTAACTAAAGCCACCCTAGGCGGGTGGCTTTTTTTACGTGGTACAGACGCGACATATCGCGTCTTTACAAAAATTCAACAATCTTGACCCTCCGGGTCAGCAGTCACTTCAAGCGGGGGAACCCCGCCAACGTGCTGCTGACACCTAGCTCATAGTCGCATTGCTGCGATCATAAGTTATGCGAGCGGTAGGGTCTATCTTTCCTTGAATCGGATTCCAGTAATTAGAGACTTCTCCAGGAAGACCTATTTCCTCACCAGTACGCTCGAGCATAGATTGTTGACGATTCTTAATGACCTGATAGTGACGCATCATTAAAGCACGAGCTTTTTCTTGAGTAGACATAGCAAAGTCCTCCCTAATAATTTAAGTAATGTTATGATTAGCTGACTTTTAATTAATTACACTATAACACCAATTCTGTATCTAAAGTTACGAAATTATTAATCTTAACAAAAATTAACAATTAAGGTGCAAAAGATGCGAAAAAAAAGACGTGTGAATATACTATTAAATTTTACAAATGTCAAGGATTGATTTTGAACACTTGGCCACAAAAATTTTGCCCTCAGAGGTTTGGTGGCATAGCTAGATCATGAAACAGACAGCCATTTATAATTTGATACAAACTCTACATTAAATTTTCCGGTTTTTCACCCAATTCCCCAAAATGACATTTCTCTCGTTTAGCTAGAGAGCGATCGCCTATGCTTACAGATTGAATGTGGAATCTTCTGAGGATAAATCATGCTTTGATTTGCTATTTTGAAATAAATCTCTCCGTGTAAATCCGAATTCAAAGAATTCATTTTGTCCTTTCTTTGCATTTCCTCTGAAACATCATAAAAAAGCCACTCAGAGAAAACTTTTCAGTTGAAGCTTTGGTGAAAAGTGATTCGTTTATTTTGCCTTAATCAAGAAGGGATGAAAATTATCAACAGCAATTTGTGCCGATATTCTCTACACAATTGATGCCTGCGATTTGATCAATTATCATCCCGAAATGATGCAACGCCGATTTTTTAGTTAACGCCATAATACGGAGAGCATTAATGATTGTAGGAACTCAACGTACAGTCGTGATTACAGGAGCATCAACAGGAATTGGTGAAGCGTGTGCTTTGCTTTTAGATCAGTTGGGATTCTTTGTCTTTGCTGGCGTACGTAAAGATATCGATGCTCAAAAACTCAAATGCAAAGCGTCACAAAGACTCATTCCTATTTTTTTAGATGTTACTGAGGCTGAGTCAATTGCAGCCGCAGTTGAGACGTTAACAAATGCAGTCGGTGGTGGTGGAATTTTAGGTTTAGTGAATAACGCCGGAATTGCCGTCCCAGGTCCGTTAGAATTACTACCAATCGCAGAATTTCAACAGCAATTGCAGGTTAATGTCACCGGACAACTAGCAGTGACACAAGCATTTCTTGGTCTATTACGCCAGAGTCGGGGTCGAATTGTGAATATGGGTTCGATTAGTGGTAGAAGCCCTGCCCCGTTTCTTGGAGCTTACAATGCCTCAAAATTTGCGCTGGAAGCACTCACCGATGTGATGCGTATGGAGTTACGACCTTGGGGAATCTCAGTTTCAATTATTGAACCTGGTGCGATCGCTACCCCAATTTGGGATAAGTCCCTAACTCAATCCGATATGGCGCAACAGAATCTGCCTCAATGGGCAGAAAACTTGTACGGTCATGCTATGAATGCTGTGCGTAAGAAAGTGGGGATTTTAGCGTCTAAAGGAATTTCTCCGAATATAGTAGCTCAGGCTGTTGTCCATGCGCTCACTGCAAAGAAGCCGCATACTCGCTATCTCGTTGGACAAGACGCCAAAATCGCAGCAGTGCTCAAGCATATTTTGCCCGACAAACTGCATGATCGTCTCATTTTATACTCAATGGGTTTGTAGTTGACCAACAAGTAGTCAGGAGTCAGGAGCCTGGAGCGGAGCCGGAGACTTCCGAAAGCTCCGGTCAGAATGACGCATTTGTCCCCTAAAAAATGGGGAGGGTTCCAAGCCCCACGATTTATCATGGGCATTAGACGAGTTATCGTATAAACCCTCCCCATTTTTTTCGTGTAAGACCCCGTGACTTTGTGTGCGTTCGCGAGTGCGTGGCGTTAGCCATGTGGTGGTTAAAACAGTGACCAGTGAACAGTGAGTCCAGCGCTGCAGGCGGGTCTCCCGCCGTAGGCGACTGGCGTTGGCGCAGCCTCTCCGGAGGAGATACCCGAAGGGTGAACAGTGGCCAGGTAACACGCAGGGGATTTAGACCCCAAGTGAAACGTACCATCTTTGATGGGGGTCTGCGGACTCCCGCTAAAAACTGGTAACTGGTAACTGGTAACTGGTAACTGCTCAGTTCTCATTGCTCGCAAGCCAGCTTGATGTAAGAAAGTTTTATGGTAGCTCTAGTAAAAAAGTAGGTAGTATTAGAAATAGTTTACATAACTCCATAAAAATTTATGGCTGTTGCTTACCCACGAAAATTTCAGAATGCCATAGGTGCAAGGGACATTTTGACACAAGTTGTCCGCGATCGCGAATTGCATCTCATTACCCTTAACCGCTACCGCTACAGTGAGCAACGCAGTTGCAAAGACCTTACCGAAGTCATTGAACAACTCAATGGACAGCCACGCGAACTAGTACGGGATTTATCTCACCATATTTCAGATGAAGCCCGTCATGCCATGTGGCTGACTGATTTGTTGTTGGAACTGGGAGCGGATGTGGGAACGCCTCCTGGCTCTTCTTATATCGATGAATTTGATCGTCTTATAGACCGAGACTCCTACGACCCAAAACGCAACCTTGAGGACGGCATCATTGCTGCATTGGCAGCAATTAACATTACTGAAAAACGGGGCTGTGAGTATTTCTCTGCCCATATTTACGCCCTCAAGCAAGCGCCGCAAACCGAAGAAAACATTAAAATCCGCGAAACGATTGAAAAAATTCTGCCAGAAGAAGCTGGACACGTTCGCTGGGGTAACCGTTGGTTAGCGCAGTTAGCAGACAAAAGTCCAGAACATCGCCAAAAGGTCGAGGAAGCCAAGCGGAAATACGCTGCTATTGAACAAGCAGCCTTTGAAGCTGGCATGGATATCACCTTAGGTGCGGAACTGCGTAGAGTTGCCAACTTGCTAGAAGTGGCAAACACAATGCCAATGTGGGAACGTCCTCAATACCTAATGGAGCGCTTACCGCAGACTCTGCTAGCGCCAGATTTACAACTGACCCGCATTAATGCAGTTCAGCGTATTTGGGAGCGAGACCCACAGGCATTAATGGAAAGATTTGTGCCGATGTTTCTTAACGGCATCAAAGGGATGCAAAATAACCGCAAAAAAACGACAGTGTAGAACAGATGTCTCGGCTGTTCTATAAGTTGGGTGGGCAATGTCCACCCTTTTTTTTAGCAACATTCATTCAAAAAGCTGTTCCATGGGTTAGTGAAAACATCTGTCTCCAAACTGAGTGAAGTTTTGTTATATCAGCTCGTGATTCTCCTAGCAATCTGTCCTAAAAAAGGTTGCAGTCAACTCACAGATTTCTCGATAGTCATAATACCTGAACTACATGGACTATAGCTGAACTAACAGCCCAAATAGCACCCTTTCAAGAGATAACCTGAAGGTTGCCATAGCGCCCCGGCGGACAGTCCGTGCCATCGCCCGTAAGGACGCTGCGCTCTACGCAATCGCGCTCCTGCTTATTGAAGTAGTTCTTAATGGTTGCAACACAGGCAGCTAAACTTGCTTCGCGTTCCGATGCAAGAATTGAAAGCTGACTAGGTATACGAGAATCTCACGGATAAAATACCGAAGTATTACTTAATCTGCTTGTATCTTTACTCTTACATCTCTACTAGGGAGGGTAAGTAACGAATTTTCAGCCTAACACCCTGGCTTACCGTAAGTTAATTCCCTTGCTACAAGATGATTGCCATCACAACGAATAGCATTAACTTCTCATTGTTAGACAACAGGATGTGTAATCTCGATATGTTGCACCATTTCTTTGCGCCCACTACCACGATAGGGTCTGCGAGTAGGCTTGTTGGTATTCTTTTTTGCCGACATCAACTCTTGTATGCCAGAGTTGGATACCTGTATTCCAGATGCTTGAGTGTTAACAGCTAAGGAGCCTAATAACAATCCTGAGATGAAAAGTGAAATGGCAGCACGCATAGTAAATGTCTATTTTTGAACTCTCCATTTCACTGATACTGAGTTTTCTTTAGTGCATCCGGATAATTTATTAAATAGTATTTTTTTTTACTGCACAGATTTTTGTTAGGTGCTGAGATTTTCAACTATTAACCAATTAAGGGCGTGATTTATTCGACCCCAAAGTGTAAGCATTTGCTCATTAAAAAAAGTTTGCAACTGCTCGTCTATGTGCGATCGCAATGTCACAATCTGCCAAGTTTGCCCCTTGTATTTACTTGGCGCAGTCATAGTGAATTTGTAATCTTGGTGAGCTATTCGGTAAAAGATGCCCTGGAAACAACAAGTTTTCCTTACAGTGACGCTATCGCCATTCATGTAATAATATTGAGAAGGCGATAAAAAAGGGCAATTGCCATTAATTGGATATGCTTCTGGCTCATCTAAATAATACAATTGCCAGTGCAGCCAATCCGGATCGTTCGGTAGCAAATTCAATAATGGAATCATTGCCGCAGGCGCATATTTATCTTGCAATAAAGCTTCTTGCAGAACTCTGACAGGTAAATTCCGAGGGCTTAAATTCAACTCAACACACAGAGCAGCAGCCATTCCCGCACCTTGACCAATACCCATTACTAGAGGTTGCAATCTAGTTGCTCCATTGGCAATGTGGGAGACAGAAATATTCTTCTCACAGACGAGTAAACCATCTGTTTGTGTAGGAATTAAACAACGGTAAGGAATTGTAAAAGGAGTTCCCGTCCTTCGTCCTCCCCAAAGGATAGATTTGGGTGAAAGCTGAAACTCAATATCTGGATAATGGTGATCGTTCGGATAGTTACCAATAGCAATTGCATCTTCATTCAAAGATGCAACCATACCTCCAGCCATTGGCAGAATATCTTGTTCCCGCACAGTCGTGAGTCCTACTAGGCGACGGCTTTCCCGGTAGTAAGGATGAAGGGCGAAACTAGTGCTAAATGCTGGGAAGATATTATTAGCTAAACCGTAGCGACGACCAATTTCGTTTTGGATAAAACGGGCAAAATTTTGGCTGTGCCAACGACATTCTTGAAGAAACTCGCGCCGTGTTTCTTCTGTTTCTATCAATCGCCCTAATCCTTTGCCGTAATCATTGCCATGAATGGGCCAGTTAATCATAAATAGACCACCCGGCAAGCGTCCGTAATTCAAAAATTGTTCTGCACTATAGTTATCCCAAGCGCCAGTAAACTGTGATATGTCTTCATTAGGTGCGGCGGGAATTTCTGGGGCGAGTGCTTCACCAAAATCCTGCATGATCACGACCCAAGTGGGTGCTTGCACTGGATATCTTTGTGTGAGATGATTAAAATCTGCAGGGGCGCTGGGTTCTCCCCACTCAGACTGCAACTCCCAACCCCAACGCAATGGCACTTCAGCTAAAGCTAATAAATCTCCTAACTCTGTGGCATCGAGAGTTATCTTGGCTTTGATAGTCAAATCTGCGAACCGAACGCCAGTGACGCAATTTCCTTGCCGGAAAACCTCTAATGGCACTTGCCCCGCAATCCAAAGCAGATTTGGCAACTCCTGCACCCAATCTGCAAAAATCTTTGCCCCAATACGCGGATCGTAACTAAAAAAGCTGACCCAGCAATTGTCTAGTCCTCCCGGCTGTCGGTGCTGCAATTCCCGCAGAAACGCACCCCACAACCCTGTCTGAAAAGCTTCTAATTCATTCCCATCCGGCGCAGATACGCCGGCTGATGTCAGCATTCCCCCCAACCAAGGAAATTCACTCACAAGGATAGTTTTTGCCCCTCGTCGCGCCGCTTGGATGGCGGCGGCGGTTCCCCCGGTTCCCCCTCCGACGACTAGGACATCTGCTGTGTATGTTTGATGAACCATTTTTCAACCTCCGGTAGATAGTTGATATATTTTCCTCTTCGCACTACATTCTGCCCTGAACTAAAGTTCGGGCTAAAAGCTAAAGTTAGCTAAAGCTAACTGAGGCAAAGATTTTAACCCATTAAAATGGGCTTAAGCTTTAAGTGGGAGATTTATTGCACGGTTTATTGCAAGCTGACTTTTCACAGCGTCTGGAAAAAGTAAGTTTGATAGATCGGCGATCGCCTCTGGCGGGCACTCCGTGCCATCGCACGCTGACACCAATCTTGTAGAAAATTACTTTAAAATACGGAATTAAAGAATTTGGGGTGTATCCCACTTTCGGGTAGCCCTAAACTTTTTAGTTAAGTTTTTAGATGTTATGCCGCGAAGTACTTAATAACCAGTCTTACTACAGCGCTTCTCATCTGAATGAAGTACTAATTTATCTGTGTCCATCTGTGTCCATCTGTGGTTCATTATTTCTTTGTGTACCTCACCCAATTGCAAACCGCTGTATATGAGCGACAATACGCCTGTAAAAAAAATCTTAATTCTGGCAGCAAATCCAAGACAAACATCATGCCTGCGGCTAGATGAAAAGGTGCGTAACATTGAAGAGGCGATACGTTTAGCCAAAAAACGCGATCGCTTTATCATAGAACAGCGTTGGGCAGTCCGTCCCAAAGATGTTCAGCAAGCCATGTTAGATGTAGAACCGCAGATTGTTCACTTTTCTGGACATGGTCCAGAGATATCCCCAAGAATCTTTTTCTGTTGTTTTTGCCCGCAATTTATCTTGCAAATCTTTGGAGATTTTTTTCAAATCGTCAAATGTTTTCGGTATTTCAGCCTGTTTTACCAAGTCTTTTCGGTAGTAGAGTACGCCTATATCAGTGCGGAAGGGAACGCGATATAGTTTGCTATCCTTGCAATTTTCACATTTATACAAGCCATTTTCGATCTTATTAACTAGAAACCCCTCCTTCTTTAATTCTTCGGGTTGAAACTCTTTAGTGAGATCCGTGAGCCAATCTCGCTCGGCAAATTCAGGAACCCAGACGATGTCTAAATAGAGCAGATCGTAGGGTTTTTTCTCCTCGAAGGCACAGACCAAGGCTGTTTTTACTTTATCGCTAGCATCTGGTACGTTTGCTTTTGCCGGATTGAGGTTGATCTTGATGTGATACTTAGCCTCAAACTGGTTGATCAGTGGTTTCCAATCTTCTACTTCGTTTTTAGTAACTACAAAAGTAAGAGTGACTGGCTCAAAAGAACAACCAGAAATCAATACAATGCTCATAATACAGATTATTAAAAGCACTAATAATCGTATAACTCTAAATTTCTGCAATAACTGTCGGAGTGTACGAAACTGATACTTGTTATCCATAATCAATACTCTAAGGATCTGAAACCCTGATAACTTCGTCATCAAAATGTTCTTTTATCTGCGAACCCACACAGACAAAGTTGCTCGCTTAATTTCGTCTATTTCGTCTATGTAATACAATGATTATTGTAACCTGCAAAAAATTACCCAAATACCAAACATGACCATCATATTGGGGAATAGCGCATCTGTAGAGTCAGTGGTAGCTCAAGAAAAAGAAGCTCAAACTTTTAAGGAACTAGAGCGCATACTACAATCAGAAGGCTCCAAAGTGAAACTACTGGGAGCTAATGGAGAACAAATTGACATTCCTGAGTCGCTTCACCAGGTGTTGCATCATGTCGTTCAAGCTTTTGTTAAAGGTCGAATCATATCTATAATTCCGGAAAATTGTGAAATGACGACACAACAAGCAGCAGACTTTCTTAACGTCTCACGCCCCTATCTGATTAAACTACTAGAGCAGGGAGAAATTCCTCATATCAAAGTAGGAACACATCGACGAGTTCCTTTCCAGGATTTGATGAAATATAAGGAACAGCGAGATATGAAGCGTCGGCAAGCACTTCAAGAACTGACTCAGTTTCTGCAAGATGAGGGATTTTACGATGAAGAAAATTGTGAGTTAGATGAGTAACAAAGCTTCTCCCTGTGTTGTTTTAGATTCTTGTGTTCTTTTCCCGATGCCTTTGTGTGATACCCTGCTGCGTGCGGCTGAAGCAGAACTTTATGAAGTTCATTTTTCACAGGAAATTTTGGACGGTGCTACGCGTAATTTAGTGAAAAAGGGAAGGATGACTTCGGCGAAGGCAACACGCTTTCAGGAAATGCTCAAAACACACTTTCCAGAAGCAATGGTGGAAGTACCGTTAGAGTTAGTTGCAACAATGACAAATCACCCTGATGACCGCCATGTTGTCGCTGCTGCCATAATTGCTAAAGTGGGTCTTATTGTTACTTCTAACCTCAAACACTTTCGGGCAGAAGCTTTAGCACCCTTTGGAATTGAAGCGTCGCATCCAGATGATTTTCTGAGTTACCTTTTTGACCTAGACTCCAAAAAAATGATACAAGTTCTTCAGCAGCAATCTAAGGATCTCAATAATCCACCAATTACATTTACTGAACTGCTTGACAGATTAGAGCAAAATAACAAATTACTCAAATTTGTTGGTAAAATTCGCTCTTATGAATTCCGTAATGATGCTGTTTAAGTTATCAAAGTCACATTTGCGTAACTAAAATCTTGTCGCTGATCGCATAAACAACACCTCTAAGTGTTACATCTATAGATCGTTGAGCGGTGAGAAGCAACGTGAAAGCACAGGTATTTAGAGGCGTCAATCAACTTTCTTACGAAGATATCCCCGTACCTTCACTGGAACCCGATGAAGTGCTGGTACAGGTGCAAGTCGTGGGGTTGTGTCAATCGGATATCAAAAAAATTCGTTATCCCCTGTATGAACCGCCGCGCATCTTTGGACATGAAACGGCTGGTATTATATCAGCAGTAGGTTCTGAAGTCAAGGGGTGGCAAGTTAGGCAACGGGTGGCGGTGATGCACCACATCCCCTGTATGCGTTGCGCCTATTGCCTAAATGACAATTTCTCAATGTGCGATGTCTACAAAAACATCTCTACCACAGCAGGATTTAACGCTAGCGGCGGCGGTTTTGCTGAGTATGTCAAGGTTCCCGGTCACATCGTACGAAATGGGGGAATTATTCCCATCCCTGATGATATCAGTTTTGAAGAAGCAAGTTTTGTAGAACCAACGAACTGCTGCCTGAAGGCGGTGAAAAAAGCGCAAATTGCCCCGGGTCAAACGGTTTTGATTACTGGTGCTGGACCAATTGGGTTAATGTTTATTATGTTGGTGAAATACTTCGGGGCGAAGGCGATCGCCACTGACTTACTCCCATCCCGCATTGAAAAAGCTTTGAATGTGGGTGCAGAAGCAGCATTTGATGCCCGTGACGCCAATTTACCTGCAAAAATTCAGAGCTTGACAAATGGCATGGGTGTTGATGTTACTCTGTTAGCGGTTCCCAGTGAAAAAGCTTTCTTTCAAGCCCTCGACTGTACCCGCAAAGGTGGCAAAATCCTCTTTTTCGCTGAGTTTCCCGATGAGGTGGAAATCCCGGTTAACCCAAATATCCTTTACCGCCGGGAAATTGACTTGATGGGCAGTTATAGTTCATCATACCGTATTCAAAGTCTCGCTGCTGATATTGTGTTTAATAAGCGCATTGACGTGCAGGCGTTGATTAGCGATCGCTATCCATTACAAGATTTATCAGCAGCAGTGGAACAAGCGATCGCTCCTACTCCGGAAACGTACAAAATTTTGATTTATCCCTAGAGAAGAGGAAACGGGGAGGGGGAGAGAGGGAGAGGGGGGGAAGAGTCAATGTTCGCTTACTCCTCCATTCCTCCACTCCCGCACTCCTCCACTCCCCCACTCCCTCACTCCCTCATCCTTTATAAGAAAAAATGCTTGTCATCATAGTCGCACTTCTCGCTTTCTACGTCGCTTGGAATCTCGGTGCAAATGATGTTGCTAACGCAATGGGAACTTCCGTGGGTTCCAAGGCTGTTACCCTGAAACAGGCACTGATCATTGCAGGAGTGTTGGAGTTTACGGGTGCGGTTCTGTTTGGACATGAGGTATCCCAAACTCTGGCGACGAAAATTGCCAATCCAGCTTTATTCGTCGATACACCCCAAATGCTAGTGACTGGAATGGTGGCGGTGCTGCTTTCTGGCGGGTTGTGGTTGCAAATTGCTACATCACGGGGTTTGCCTGTATCATCTTCCCATGCTGTTGTTGGTGCGATCGCCGGGTTTAGCTGGATGGCTTTGGGAGTAAGTGCGATTGATTGGTCATCAATTGGGCGAATCACTTTAGGCTGGATTGTTACGCCCGTCATAAGTGGCGCAATTGCCGCCTTATTCTATAATCAAATTAAGCGCTGGATTTTAGATCAACCAAATCCATTGGTGCAGTTAGACGAGTGGATTCCTTGGTTGAGTGCGCTTTTGCTGGGGGTATTTGGTGTCATTGTGTTACCGCCGCTGACTCAACCGATAGCAGATTTTTTGATTTCGCAAGTTGGTTTAAAAATACCCGCTCATGATATTCCACTGGTAAGTGGTGCTGTAGCAGCAGTTGGACTGACTTTCTACAGTTGGCGACAATTGGAAGATATGGGGACAAGAGGAGAAGCCCCAATTCAAAATCCAAAATCTAAATTCCAGAATCCTGTTGAAGGATTATTTGCTCGATTTCAATTGCTCAGTGCTTGTTTTGTTGCCTTTGCTCATGGTTCTAATGATGTGGGGAATGCGATCGCTCCTTTGGCTGCAATTGCTTACATCAATAACACTGGTACCGTACCCATGAACGGCATCAGTATCCCCATATGGATTTTAATACTTGGTGGCGTTGGCATTGTTGCTGGTTTAGCTATTTGGGGTAAAAAAGTCATAGCTACCATTGGCGAAAGCATTATTCCCTTGCAACCCAGTAGTGGATTCTGTGCGGAACTTGCAACTGCCACGACTATCCTACTCGCCTCCCGCTTGGGTTTACCAGTCTCCACCTCCCATGCTCTCGTCGGTGGTGTTGTTGGGATTGGACTGATGCAAAACATCAAGTCAGTTCAATTCAAAACTCTCCAAGGAATCGCCGCCGCATGGCTCATTACAGTTCCTGTAAGTGCAGCTCTTAGTGCGGCTATCTTTACATTGCTGAGTGTTGTGTTCTAAGTTCCGAAAAAGTCCAGAGTTGCGAGCAATGAGTCTTGAGTGCTGAGTAACCTTCCTGAAATCTTACCCAACACTCAGCACTTGCTACTCAGGACTCTTACACCGTATTTTTGCAGTATGGCTTCTAATTCAGCAAAGTGTTCTTCAAGTACTCGCACGACTTTAGACAATGCTTTGTGATTTACACGCTCAAGAGCTTGTGTGCAACTAGTTTAAACTTAAACTTAGTTTTATTGTGTAGCGGTTTTCGTTACTGAATACTATTACAGTACAAAGCAACATCTGTCAAGATATCTGAACAACAACTGTAATTGCCGTATCAGCTTTCATTTGGAACTAAAAGATACGGATTGTTCAGCCTTCCCGTCATTTTGCATTGGAAGGCGGGGTGTCTGTCCATTGACACAAGCCAGAAATAGTAGGAATATAAGCGCCGATCTAAGTCAACACTAAGCTGCTTGATTGGGAAAGGGTGAGAGGTTAAAGACTAATGGGGCGATACGAGAGGCGACCAGATAACCTGCGAGGAAAAGGCGATCCATACGGGTCAGCAGAAACTGCCATACGGGCGGTCACGGAGGAATTGCAAATTCTCCAACGGAATTTGCTCAAGTCGCTACACGACGATATGAAGCGGCTACAGGTAGAAAAAGACCGCTTAACTGAAGATATTAAACGGCTGCAAGAGGAAAAAGAACATCTACAACAGGGACACGAAATCAACGAGCAGCAAGCGTTGATTCGTCAGTTGTCACAAGTTTTGGCTAGTCACATATCAACGCAGCTGCAATCTTCTCTTGAAACATTAGCGACCCAAGCTAGGGAGACACGCTCCCCAACGGTAAGCTCTGAACCAGATCAAACCACAAGTAGTTCAGCAAGTGAAGTTAATGAATATGCAGAAAAACTGCTTGACTCTTTGGATGACACCCTTACTATTACCTTTAATTCACTACAACAGGAACTGAAAAACTATCAAAGCAGTCTTTCTCAACAGTTATCCCGGATGAGTGTCCAACAAAGGGAAGGGGAAGCTATTTTAATAGAGTTAGTGAATCGCCTCCGCTCTCAAGTGGAAGAAACAACAGCAGAAACTTCTCCGCCTGCAATTAGAGAAATCCCCCTTGTTGAGATTGAACAGACTCAACAGCAGCCGCATCAACCAGCTTCTGAGGAAGTTCCAACGAAGTTGCAAACCGATATTCCGCTGGCAATTACAGTTAGACCCAGCAGTCCGCCACAGGAAGAAACCTCTGCTCGGAGTTCTGTTTCCCAAAGCATAGTCTTGCCAAGCGAAACACCCCAGTCTCATCCCCCAGAACCAACACCAGTCGCATCTCCTCCTTTACCAGCCACCTCGCAGCCACCACAGGTCATGCCAAGGCAACTGCAAAGACAAACGGGAATGTCATCCCTACAGCTGACCGGGATCATCCTGCTTGTGTTGTCAACAGTGGCGTCGGCATTGTACAACATCGTCATTAAAGTGATTTTCCTTCCAGGTTCCCAAATTTTCGGTGTGTTTGATGTGGAGCGCGTAATATCGCCGACTTTGGGTAATTCTTTGTTAATTTTAATGCTTAGGATGCTGGTCGTTGTCCCGCTGATGTTGGTTTTGGCTCCGATACTGCACTCACGAGTGTGGCAAGACCTACAATACCTGGGTGACTCAATCCGAGGCAATTCCAGTAATCCAACTGCAAAGCGGGTGTTGGTGCTGTCGATTGTCAGTGGATGCTTTTTGTTTCTCTCTCAGGTACTCATCTACCTTGCCATCGGTCAAGTCCCCACTGGAGTGGCGATCGCACTTTTCTTTGTCTATCCGGTAATTAGCGGACTCCTCTCGTGGTCTCTGTTCGGCGATCGCCTAACTTTCTTCAGTTTCGGTGCTATGGCTGCCATTGGCTTAGGAGAATTGCTCGTTTTAGGGAGTTCCTCCAGCACTGTCATGAGGAATATTCCTTTGGGGAGCATTGCAGCAATTGCTTCAGGAACTGCTTTTGCTTTTTACCTCATTTTCTCGCGCAAATGTGCTGCCAAACTACATCCAGTTTCTTTTACCTTGATTAACTTCGCTACGATGTTGTTCTTGTCTGTCTTCGGTTTGATACTGCCTTTACCAACGAACTGGAACCTACAACTGAACCCTGCTTACTTCCTCGAACTTGTTTTATGTGCTTTCCTACTAGGTGTACTAACGCTCTTTAGCTATTTATTAAATAATTTTGGGATTCGTAAAATTGGTGCCTCGCGATCGGCAATTATCGGCGCAACTATCCCCGTTATAACTGGAATTTTGGCTGGCTTGATTATTCAGGAAACCTTACAGATTGAGCAAGTTTTAGGAGTTTTGCTAGTGACTTTTGGAGCAGCCGCTTTCTGTTTTGAAAAAATCCGTAATCGACATCAACCTTATAATAACTCTTCCAATTAACTCAAAAAAAAATTGAATATAACTCAGAATGACTTACCAATAAATCTAGATGTTATACAAAGGTATTATTAGTCACATTTTTAATTTTACAACTGTCAGTGGATAAAAGCTTGCCACTATCTGGTTGTTTAATTTTAAATTTTGTATTCTTAAGATGGAGGGGTGAAACCCTACACCCTATTTTTCCATTTCTTTAGTTTTTTCATTAAGAAGAATGGGTCAAAGACCTGTATTCGTTGACTCTTATGCTAAGTGCTAGTTTTTGAATACTCCTTAAAATTGAGTGAATTTAACTCTTTTTGGTTACATTTGTGTGATATAAAATTATTCTTTATTTAAATTAAAAAAATTTAAAATGAATACTATAAATTAATTTAGTAATATAATTTTTCATAAAAATGCTAGTTTACTATTCTGTATCTTCTCTAACATTACTGTCTAATACAGGTTGATAAAATTAGCAAAAATTGTCGAAACAGGAAGGTAATTTGAACCTTGGATTATCTTTTCAACGTAAAGTCAGCAATTTTCCCTAAAAAGAATTGCCTGTACCGCCACAACATAACTGGAAGTTTTAAGCAGTACAGCAATTTGCAAAGAGCCGCGCCACCTCTTTTTCTGTCAATGTTGTTACCACAACAAGTGAAACACCGCCAGCTGCATTCTATCCAGAAAATCTTTATCTAGGTAGACTGAAAAAGAAGGGAAGATTTTTAATCTTAGTCTTAATGCGACAAGGGAGTAACTTGCTCACAATTATCTCGCTCTACCCAGCAGTAGCTGACTTTGACTGAGAGATTACCCATTAGCCGTAGGTATTAGCTAGTTCTTGAACCGAAGCAATCGCTTCAAGGGAGGCGTCTTCCTTGAAATCATCCCTTATTTGTTGGATGTGACTTCCCGTTATGTCGGTTCAAGCCTTTATAGGACGGGTGCCTTGGTGAAATAGTTGGTAGTTGCTCCTGCGTATACGCGTTGATACTTGCGATTAGGGAACAATAGCTTGCAATTTTGTATTGAGGCAACTCTACAAACAGTGCTAGCTCTGGTTTTGTACTTGAAAATACGGATGAAATGCCAATTATGACTACCATCAATACTCATACTTAACGCATAATAGATAATCTGAGGGAAAAACATCACCATTTATACGGGTGTATACTACTTGCTTTCCATTGACTGACAATTGTGTAAACTTGCTATTCAACTGTCTGTAATATGAGTAACGACGTAGATCTGATCAAACGTCTTGGCCCCAGTGCAATGGATCAGATCATGCTATACCTGGCTTTTAGTGCTATGCGAACGAGCGGGCATAGACATGGGGCGTTTTTAGATGCTGCAGCAACGGCTGCCAAGTGTGCAATTTACATGACCTATCTAGAGCAGGGACAAAACCTGCGGATGACTGGGCATTTACACCACCTTGAGCCGAAGCGGGTAAAAATCATTGTTGAGGAAGTCAGACAAGCACTGACTGAAGGGAAATTACTGAAGATGCTGGGTTCTCAGGAACCACGCTATTTAATTCAGTTGCCCTATGTTTGGATGGAACAGTATCCTTGGCGACCAGGGCGAGCGCGCGTCCCGGGTACAAATCTGACACCAGAAGAGAAAAGACTCATTGAGCAGAAACTGCCCTCTAATCTACCAGATGCCCAGTTAATCACATCTTTTGAATTTCTGGAGTTAATAGAATTCCTGCACAGGCGATCGCAGGAAGACTTTCCACCAGAAAACCGGATGGAATTGAGTGAAGCATTGGCAGAACACATCAAGCGCCGTCTGCTCTACTCTGGTACGGTGACACGCATTGATTCACCTTGGGGAATGCCCTTCTACGCTCTGACTCGTCCTTTTTACGCTCCAGCCGATGAGCAAGAGCGTACTTACATCATGGTGGAAGATACTGCTCGGTATTTCCGGATGATGAAAGATTGGGCAGAACGGAAACCAAATACAATGCGCGTTCTGGAAGAACTCGATATTCCCCCAGATCGATTTGAAAAAGCGATGGAAGAATTAGACGAAATCATCCGTGCTTGGGCAGATAAATATCACGAAGACGGAGGAGTTCCGATGATTCTACAGATGGTGTTTGGCAAGAAAGAAGACTAAAAACTTTAAATGTTTTAAAGTCATTAGTCAAGAGTCAATAGTTCATGGTTAACACCAATCAAGACTATAGACTCTGGACTTTTGACTACAGCTTATTTGCTGCTAGGATTTGCTGGAGTTTGAGAAGGCGCTGCTGGAGTTGGAGTAGACTCGGCTGGAGTTTGAGAAGGCGCTGCTGGAGTTGGAGTAGACTCAAAATTTGGTCTAAATTCCGTAGGTTGGTTATTTGCCGGGATAAAAGAAGGCAAATAGCCCCTAATCCTGTCGCTGGCATCAATACAACTCTCCATTGCTTGGGTGGAGGCAAAATCGATTTCAGCACGCAAACCCACCACACAATCAGCAAAGCGTACAGGTAACAAGCTACGACCGCAATAATTTAAAACTTCTGATCTGTCGGATTCGCGAGTGTACCGACTGATACCAACAACACAATCACTTACCTGTTCAGGACGCCGTGCTTGCCTACAAGTTGCAAGCACATCAGGAGCTGCAAGTTGTGTTTGCCGCCCAATTCTAGTCACGCAAGAGGACAAGTCCCCAGGACGGAGAGCTTCTGCACAAGCTTGTGATGCGGCTTCCGCAGTTATGCCTACACTCAAAAGCCGTCCAGCACAAACACGGAAATCGTTCCTGTATGAGGCAGTGACAGCCATACTAGATGAAGTCATCGCCAACCAACCAGTTACAGCAAAAACTGGTGCAGTTAGCCCAGCGGTCACTCTGCAAACAACCGCTCTTATGGCGTCTGCGCTGCTTTCATGACGCTTTGCACTGAGTCTAGCTTTTAGCCCAAGCCTATGGGTATCTTTGCTTTTTCTGTTCCCTAACATGAGTTCCTTTCTCCAAACACCCAAGGGTATGCTACCTCATGATAGAAGCCTGCTTTGATGCTTGCAATACACAAGGTGTGGGGAGATGGACAGATGCAAAGATGGCGAGCAATTTCTCCCCTTGCTTCCCCTACTTCCTTACCATTCCTGTATTCAGATATGAAATCTCGAATTATAATTATATGTCTGGGTAAAGTTAAGCAAGATTAAATTTAGGAAACTCATGTCCCGATACAGAGGACCACGCCTTAGAGTTGTACGTCGCTTAGGCGACCTACCAGGATTAACTCGTAAAAGCGCTAGACGCGCCTACCCACCTGGTCAACATGGTCAGAACCGCAAAAAGCGTTCTGAATATGCCATCCGGTTGGAGGAAAAACAAAAACTCCGCTTTAACTACGGTGTGACGGAAACGCAATTGCTGCGCTACGTGCGTAAAGCCAGACGCGTTACTGGTTCTACCGGACAAGTGCTGCTGCAATTGCTAGAAATGCGCTTGGATAACACTGTTTTCCGTATGGGTATGGCTCCCACTATTCCGGCGGCTCGCCAGCTGGTGAATCATGGTCATGTCACCGTCAACGGTCGCGTTGTCAATATTGCCAGTTACCAGTGCCGTCCTGGAGAGGAAATTGCCGTCAGAAACCGGGAAGCATCCCGTAAGTTGGTGGAAGCTAACTTGCAATATCCTGGTTTGGCAAACCTACCCAACCATTTGGAGTTTGACAAAAACAAGATGCTTGGTAAAGTCAACGGCGTCATTGAGCGCGAGTGGGTGGCGCTACAAATTAACGAACTGCTTGTGGTGGAATACTACTCACGTCAAGCGTAATTGTCATTTGTCCTTGGTCATTTGTGAGCCAGCGCTGCAAGAAGGTTTCCTTCTTTAGGCGACTGGCGTTCACCCAAGGTGTGCCGAAAGTCGTGCGGACAGGCTGCGCCAACGCATAGCGTCTCCGTCAGGAGAAGGCATACGCGAAGGGTCCTTTGTAATAACTAAGGACAATTGACAATTGACAATTGACTACCCACCAATTTGTGACATGGTACGAGTGTAGACACCTGTCGCCGTACCCGAATAACGTTGTTTAAAATTAATTTCAGGCTTAAGGGCAAGTAAATGCCTAACCTGCTCCCGTAATTTGGCAGTACTGACACCTTCACGCAGAGCAGTTTTTAAGTCAATTTGACTAGTTTCATTCAATAAACAGGGACGCAACCAGCCATCGGCACTCAGGCGCATCCGGTTACAGCGATCGCAAAAACACTCCGACATCTGACTGATGAATCCCAGTGTCCCCTTCGCTCCTGGAATTTGAAAGACATCAGCGGGTCCGTTACCACAAACTTGCGATTCAGTCAATCCCCAACGCTGACGAATGCCTTGCCGTAACTCTTGCGAAGATACCCAACCGCGATCGCCAAACAACTGCGAATTACCAATAGGCATAAACTCAATAAACCGGACGTGCCATTGCTTGTCAATCGTGAGCGCGGCTAGATCTAGAACTTCATGGTCATTGACACCGGGGATGACCACCACATTCAGCTTCAACGGGTCAAATCCCACACGGTATGCTTCTTGAATTCCCTCCCAAACTTGTTGCCAGCGTGAACGACCGCGATTACCGATAATTTGGTCAAAGATGTCGGGATCAAGGGAGTCCAGGCTAATATTAACTCGCCGCAGACCAGCATCGTATAAATTTTGCGCCATTCGAGCAAGTAAAAAACCGTTGGTTGTCATTGACAAGTCTTGGGTTTGGGGGAGAGATGCAATTTCTCTCACCAAGTCCACCACACGGGGACGCAATAAGGGCTCCCCCCCAGTCAAACGAAACCGAGTGAACCCAACAGGGATAAACACTTCTTCAATCAGGGTGAGCAGTTCCTCATCAGTCAATAACTGTTGCTTAAGGATGTAATCAAGCTCTGCTCCCTCTGGCATACAGTATTGACAGCGGAAATTACAGCGGTCTATTAAACTAATGCGGAGATAATCTACCTGGTTCATCTTTATTATCGATTTTATCGCCTGGATGCAGAATATATAATTTTTGTCAAGCTATAAAGACTCGCTCGCCGTAGGAATTTTACTTATGTTCTTTTACGCTAACGTGTATTGAATATATTTGCGAATAGTAGCAGACAGAAAATCAAGCAAACTTTCCCCAAGGAATACTGCAACAGCAGAGTGTCTTTGTCGAGTTCTTGCTGAATTTGGGGTAAGTTGAGGATGTCTCGTTCTGGGTAAATCATCGGTTACAGTTACTCCAGATTGTGTGATAATAAGCCGAGCGCATACACTAGTAGGCTGTAAATCGTGCTATACAACGATAATGACCTGGCTGATCTTCTACAACAGCCAGCAGACTTGACATTCCAACTGCCTGACCCGGAAGATGAGGAAATTCCTGAGATAGAATTTCAACAGCAGCTGGATGTAGCTTGGCAGGTGTGCGATCGCTTTGACTTGCAAACGGACATCTGGCGAGGGCGAATTTTACGCGCTATCCGCGACAGAGAGAAAAAGGGTGGTGATGGACGAGGTGCAGGCTTTCTCAATTGGCTCAAAGAACGCGAAATTAGCAAAAGTCAGGCTTATAGTTGGATTCAACTGGCAAATAGTGCTGATACCCTTTTAGAAGAGGGAAGACTAGACCCATCAGCTATCAATAACTTCAGCAAACGAGCGTTTGTAGAAACCTCCAAAGCAGCACCAGAAGTCCAACAGATGGTGGGTGAAGCAGCACAAAAAGGCGATCGCATCACCAGGCGCGAAGTTCGTCAAATCAATGACGAATGGACAGCGATGTCTTCTGATTTGTTACCCGAACCAGTCAAGCAAAAAGCAGCAGACAATTCTCTTCCTCCCCGTTACATCGCACCACTGGTGAAGGAAATGGAAAAATTACCAGAGTCTCACCAAAGCGCCATCCAAAAGGAAATATCCCAAAATCCTGATGTGGATACGATTAAGCTAGTAACCACAGAAGCTCGCAATCTGGCAAAATATCTTAAAGCCGCAGCTCAAGTCCAAGCGTTGAATGCCCAAGAAGTTGACATTGAAACAGCACTTATAGAAGCTCAAAGAGTGGGCTGTTTAAGCATAGCTGCGGATTTGGTGAATCAAGCATCTCAGCTAGAACAAATGATTGCCAAATTGTATATGAGTTGGAAGAAAATTGGTAATCTCTCAGACCGTTTATATGTGGATACGGGTGCAAGTACGCCACGTTTGCGAGAACTTCTTGAATGTTTGGAACCCCTTGGTGGTGAGGTTATGGAGTTACAACTGAGTGGTGCTATTGAGCACACTATCCGCTTGCAAATTCAGGAGACTAGTTAGGGAGTCAGATGTGGAGGAGAGAGTATTTTTGATAACTTCTCCATACCTAAATGTCTAGTGTGTTTCTGCTCACCTGCTTCGGAAATTTTTATTAAACAAGTAAGGGTTTTTGGATAGCGGGAAATAGTAGGAAGGATAAAATTACGGTGACCTTCTTTCATAGAAAAGCAAAATAATAATTTAATTTTATACTTAATTTATATCACCTACGTACTTTACAAGCAGGTAGTCATTGTGTGAAATGGCTTCGCTATGCCTTGCGTGCTTTAGCTATTTGCTGAACGTTTGGTTTCCCATAGAAACAATTTGTTAAAATTCTTTTCTATTTTTATCCCAGAAGTGCATGAGTTCATTTTGCTTACACCTACTAAGAATATAGAAGAAAAACTCTTGTAGCTTAACTTCGGTATAAGCTTTAACATGAAAAATAATCGCAATTTATATAAAAGCTTGGATATCTGTAATGCAACAAAATCCTTTTATCGTAGGACAGACAGTATCTCCAGAAAGTTTTGTAGGGCGGAAATCTGAGATTGATGCTGCATTTGATCAAATTTTCAATCGCAGTCACCTAGCAATTTGGGGTGGTCCTGGAATGGGCAAGTCCTCCTTTTTGGAGAAACTGGCTTCACCTCAAGTTTGGGAAGAACGTGGAGAAAATTTATCGAAGATAGTGATTGTTCTTTTTAGTTGCCAGAGCATTAATCCCTTCACTGCCTCTGGTTTTTGGAAAGAAGTTTTGATTGGCATGAAGGGTCAGTTGGATACTGAACCTGCCTTGCAGACTGACATTGAGACATTGTTGGAACAAGGGTTAACAACGAAAGATTGTTTGCGCCAAACACTGAAGAAACTGGGAAAGAAAGGAAAATTCTTAGTGCTGCTAGTAGATGACTATGATGCAGCTCTCTACGAAAATGAGCAATACACTCAAGCTGATATGGTGACATTCTTAAGCGAGTGTCGTAACTTGGCTTACCACTGTCAGGAGAGAAAATATCTCTCAATGATTGTTACTTCGCTCATGCGCCTCAATGAACTTGGTCCTCCCCTTAGTCCAGCAAGTTCTCCGTGGTATAACCATTATCTCTTCCAGTCGTTGAAACTATTTAGTGAGAAAGAGGTTGACCAACTACTTGGCATAGTACCAGAGACACCTCAATCACAACCACTACGGGACATCATTCGAGAAATTGCAGGTGGACATCCAGCTCTGCTACAAAATGCTGGTTCTCTCTTGTACAGAGAGCTACCAACTGCACAAGGGACAGCACTGGATGCTCAAGCCTTTGCCGGAAAATTTGAAAGCGATACGAGACAGATTTTTCAAAACATTTGGAAAAGATGCAGTGAACAAGAGCAAAGTTTATTGATGCTGATAGCTTTGTATCCCTTGAAAGGTCGTTTGCATAAGAACAGCTATGACTTAAGCGGTATTGACATCATCTTCAGCCAAAAAGAGCGAGAATTGACGAATTTAGAAGAACAAGGCGTGATTACCCGTACAGAACAAGGAAATAAAAAGATTCCCTCTTTCACTTCCTCACTTATGGAGGAGTGGGTGATTCAAGAACTGGGGAACACCAATAATGAATCACTGGAAAAACGGCGAAAGGTGTTTCTCAAGTTGATGAGTCACGAACAAGCCGAGAACGTCACACAAGCAATTCGCTGGTTGTGGAACCATACACAAGAGATATCCTCTGCTCTTGAATTGTTTGGTAAGTTGTCAGCTGCTTTTCCGAAAGGAGCCATTCAAGGCTTGTTTAACTGGATATAAGCACAAAGGAGGACAAGTGTGAGTAGTGCGAGAAATCTACAAAGAAATCCTTACATCGTTGGTACTCCAATCGATGAAGTTGGTTAATCAAACGTCATCCTTTGCGGCAAGCGATAGTACTGATTTACTACAACAATGCCCGTGCCAAGCAACAGGGTAATCCTTTCACACTAGCAGTGGTTGTGCCAGCAAAACAAGAAGATCTGGCTCAAGAAATATTGCGAGGTGTGGCGCAGGCACAAAATCAGTTCAATGAAAAAGGCGGATTAAATGGTCGATTATTAGAAATTGCGATCGCCAACGATGATAATGAAGCGGATAACGCGAAGCAAGTGGCTGCGGAATTGGAAAAAGACTCTTCTGTACTGGCAGTGATTGGACATAACGCCAGCGATACTACCAAAGCGGCATTAGAGACATACAGAAAGGCTCCATTAGCGGTTATCTCTCCCACTAGTACCAGCACATTATTAAATGACAGCGACAATAATGTTTTCTTTCGGACGGTACCTTCTGATGCTGCTACTGGAGAGAAGTTAGCCACGTATGCTAAAAAGTCCCTTGGTATCAACAATGTTGTCATTTTCTATAATTCCGGTAGCAGCTATAGCAACAGTTTGAGAGAGGAATTTACAAAGAAATTTGAATACCTATTAAGGAATAGAGTTGTTAAGAAAATTGATTTAAAGCACTCAAAACGAAATGAGTGGAAAAATGAACTTGGAAACAGTGTGGATAAAGACAACGCACAAGCCGCTGTATTATTTCCAGGCACGGAAAGCACTTCTAAGGCACTCGAGTTTGCCTCACTTGTTGCCGAGATCAATACTAGACTTAAAAACCGAACTAACAACCAAGGGCGGAAAGAGCTAAAGTTGTTGGGTGGGGATGCTTTATATAGCAACACAACCTTGCAACACGGCGACAAGGACATTGAAGGTTTAATCTTAGCTGTACCTTGGTTTAGGGAAGCACCACAATCAAAAGAGTTTGCACAAGCAGCACAGACGCAATGGAGAGGAAATATTAGCTGGCGCACAGCTGCTAGTTTTGATGCTACGCAGGCTTTGATTAAAGCTTTATCTCCAAGTGCCTCTCGTTCTACAGTTATGAAAACACTGCCAAATGTAAAAGTTGAAGCTAGTGAAACTTCTGGAGAGATTTTACAGTTTGATAAACATGGAGAAAGGCAAACTAAACCTTTCCTTGTTAAGGTTGTTGGAGGTAAATTTGAATTAGTACAAGAGTGAAGATGACCCAGGGTGATCTTAAGCTGTTCTTTCCATAAGACGACCAGTAGCTTAGTAAATTGAGAACTATTATGACGTATTCAACGACTCGCCGCAATCCTTACATCATTGGTCGCCCAATCGATGAACCGGAATTGATATTTGGACGAGAAGCTCTGTTCGCCTTTATTGAAGACAACCTAAGACAGAATATCAAGGTTATCTTGTTACACGGTCAACGACGCATTGGCAAGTCTTCTGTACTTCGTAATATTCCTAACTTTGTTGCACCGAATGATTTTGTCTTTGTTCCCTTCGATTTACAAGACCAAAGTGGGAAATCCCTCAGTAATATCTTGGAGACCCTTGCGACAGAAATATTAGACTACCTTGAACTGGATCAAGATAATATAAAGCTACCTTTAACTACAGATTTAGAAAAAGACCCATATATTTTTTCTAGCCAATTTTTACCTCAAGTTTTGAAAGAATTACAAGACAAGAAACTAGTATTATTACTGGATGAATTTGATAGTTTAACAACACAAGAATCTAACTCATTAGTTAAAAATATTTTCCCTTATCTACGCAATATCACTTTACAAAATAATCTCTTTATTATTCTACTTGTAGGGCAGAAACCAGAAGAACTGCCAACAATACTTGAAGTATTTCAGGAAGCACCTATCCAAGAAATAGGTTTACTGGATGAGCTAAGTGCTAAACGACTAATTACTAAACTCGCTCAGGGTGTGCTCGAATACGAGCCAGATGCGATACGAGCAATTTTAGAACTGTCTGCAGGACATCCATACTTTACACAAGTCATTTGCTTTGCTCTTTTTGGAAGAGCGCGGGAACTACAAAACTGGACTATCAACCGCAAAGATGTTGAGGGCATTGTAGACAAAGCAATTGAACTTGCCGAGGCGGGGCTGGCATGGTTTTGGAACGGGCTGTCTATTCCAGAACAAGTAGTGTTTTCAGCTGTGGCGCAAGCCCAGCAAGATTCAAAAGAAGCATTAATACTGCTTCAAGAGTGTGGAGTCCGAACAGAACAACTAGTTCAAGCGCTACAACAGTTAACCAAAGACGGTTTGTTGGACAATACAGGACATAGAGTCAAAGTTGAATTAATTCGCCGTTGGTTAGTCAAACGTTACCCTCTGCGGCAGGTAATATGGCAACTAGAGAAGTTAGAGGAAGAAAAAGTTAATTTCCTCTTTAAACAAGCAAGAGTAATGTATGAACAGGGCGAAACACAAAATGCACTAGCTGTTTATGAGCAGATTTTAAAGCTTAATCCCAATCACTTTAGTACAGTAATGGCTTTGGCTCAAGGATACTTTGAGATAGACGAGTTCGACAAAGCTATAAAACTATATACACGAGTCTACCAAGCTGATCCCGCACGCTATAAAGATGGATTGTTGCGTGCGCTTGCTACCTACGGAGAAAAATTGCTCGCACAACGAGATTTAACACAGGCAAAGGAGCAGTTTGAGCGAATCTTGGAAATTGACAATGAAAACTCATTTGCATGGGAGAAATTGCAAGAAGTTTTTTCAGATGAAACTGAATCTACAATACTAAATTCACAAACTAACTTTTTAGCTCCAATTGCAACTACTCACTCTAGGAGAGGTTTAACTAGAACAGATAAGAGTAACCACCACAGCCATAAGTCTTACAATCTACTATTTTTTATAGCTGCAATAGGGGTGGCAACAGGAATATTATCTCTTATTGGTATTGGTGCTTATCGGGTATCAACAACGCCATGTCCTGCAGGTCAACAGAAGGTATTTTTTGTTGGTTGTAAACTAGATGAAAGAAAGATTAGTCGCGGTGAACGCACCTTCTTTCCTAATATTAAAAACCCTGCTCGTGAACAGGGTATTGAAGCTTTTGAACAACGCAAATACCCTGAAGCGGCAGGATATTTTAAAACAGCTACAACAGCTAATCGCAGTGACCCAGAAGTACTGATTTACTACAACAATACTCGTGCCAAGCAACAGCGTTCTCCTTTCACACTAGCAGTGGTTGTGCCAGCAAAACAAGAAGGTCAGGCTCAAGAAATATTGCGAGGTGTGGCGCAGGCACAAAATCAGTTTAATGAGAAAAGGGGATTAAATGGTCGATTATTAGAAATTGCGATCGCCAACGATGATAATGAACAGTATAACGCGAAGCAAGTGGCTGCGGAATTGGAGAAAGATCCATCTGTACTGGCAGTGATTGGACATAACACTAGCGATGCTACCGAAGCGGCATTAGACACATACAAAAAAGCTAGCTTAGCCATCATCTCTCCTACTAGTTCCAGTCCATTGTTGAATGACAACGACAATCGTGTTTTCTTTCGGACAGTACCTTCTGACGCTGCTACTGGAGAGAAGTTAGCCACGTATGCTAAAAAGTCCCTTGGTATCAACAATGTTGTCATTTTCTATGATTCCGGTAGCAGCTATAGCAACAGTTTGAGAGAGGCTTTTACAAGAAAATTTGAAGATAAACTAAACGGTAAGGTTGTTCGGAGGATTGATTTAACCAACTCAGAACTGAATCCAACAGCAGAAGTTGCTAGCAGTGTGTATGCAAAAGAATATCCGGCACTGGCTGTTGTACTTTTTCCAGACACACAAACCACGCCTGACGCGCTCAAAGTTGTTGTAGCTGTTGCCCAGAGGAATACTAGACTCAGAGACTCAAACAACAGCCGTAGGCGAGAAGAGTTAAAGTTGTTAGGTGGCGATACTCTCTATAGCGACACAACCTTGCAACAAAGCGGAAAGGATATTGAAGGTTTGATTTTAGCTGTACCTTGGTTTCGAGATGCACCAAAATCAAAAAAATTTGCACAAGAAGCAGCGAAGCAATGGGGAGGACAGATTAGCTGGCGGACAGCTACTAGTTTTGATGCTACTCAGGCTTTGATTAAAGCTTTATCTGCCAGTGCCTCCCGCTCAACAGTTCTACGAAGACTGCAAGATATAACAATTTCATCTAGCGAAACTTCTGGAGAGACTGTAGAGTTTGATTCAGACGGAGAAAGGCAAACTCAACCTGTCCTTATTAAGGTTGTTGGAGGTAAATTTGAACTAGTGAATGAGTGAAGATAAGTGCAGCTTTACTCTCATGCACATCTATGTAGTACCAATTCACTGAGTCTTGGAGTTCTACAGTAATGTTAGAACTCCAAAAAGTGACTAATTCTTCATCCCCGTTGTCGCGATACCTCGAATAAACTGACGCTGACCAACAAGAAATAGAAGCATCACTGGTAAAGTGGCTATAGTCACCGCTGCCATCATCAAGGGCCAATTATTTGTAAATTGCTCCTGAAACTCTGCCAATGCCAGCTGCACTGTCCTCAATTCTGGTCGCGTTGTAAACACCAACGGTTTAAACACATCATTCCATTCCGCGATAAAGGTAAACAGAAACAGCGTCACCAAGGCGGGACGGGCTAAAGGTAACATTACCCGCCATAAAATTTGCAATCTGTCGGCACCATCTATAGCGGCTGCTTCTTCCAATTCTACAGGAATTGTTAAGAAATATTGACGCAACAGGAAAATACCAAAACCATTGGCAGCTGTTGGTAAAATCAGTGCCCAATAGGTATTTATAAGGTGTGCCCACTTTAACACCAAAAAGACAGGAATCACCAATAATTGGAAGGGGATCACTAATGTTGCCAGTACAATGAGCAGCAGCGCTTGCCTTCCTCGAAATTTCAGCCGTGCCAAGGCGTAACCAGCGAGTGCCGAAGTGATAATTTGAAAGGCGGTCACAGCGATCGCTACCAAGGTAGAATTAGTGAAAGCGAGTAAAAATTTACCTCTTTCCCAAGCATCGCGATAATTGGCTAATGACCAACGATTTTTGGGAAAAATACTAGGAGTTGCACCAGGAGGTGCAAAGGATGTCAACAAGACGATAACTAAAGGTAACAAGACGATAACTGCACCCAGTAGTAGCACTCCTAGGCTCCAGGGAATTTTGAATTTAGATCCTTCGCTGCGTTCAGGACGCTTGATGTTTTGGATTTTGGATTTGTCATCTATCATTTCTCCCCTGTCTCCCACTTTTCCTACTTTCCTCACTCTCGTGTGAATTAGCTTGAGCTAATGCCGCCAGCAAAAGCTAATCTATTAACATAGAGACTTGTTAAGTAAAATTAAACCACAGTTAACATTGCCCTGAATTCATAAGGGTAACTCAATTTTGGTATCCAATGATTCACATCACAGGAGTGAACATACCATGCAGCAGGTTGCAAATCAATCGGAAATTGACTTTCATAGCGAAACATACAAAGATGCCTATAGCCGCATAAATGCGATTGTGATTGAAGGGGAACAAGAAGCCCACGCAAATTACATAAAACTTGCTGAACTGCTGAGCGAACATCAAGATGAACTCATTCGCCTCTCTAAAATGGAAAGTCGCCACAAGAAAGGATTTGAAGCTTGTGGGCGCAATCTTCAGGTAACGCCGGATATGCAATTTGCTCAAGAGTTTTTTGCCCCATTGCATCAAAATTTCCAAAAAGCTGCGGCTGCAGGTCAGGTAGTGACTTGTTTGCTGATTCAGTCTTTGATTATTGAATGTTTTGCGATCGCCGCCTACAACATTTACATTCCGGTAGCTGATGATTTTGCCCGGAAAATCACCGAAGGGGTCGTTAAAGAAGAATACAGCCACCTTAACTTTGGAGAAGTGTGGTTGAAAGAACACTTTGAACAATCTCAAGATGAATTAGAACAAGCCAATCGCCAAAACCTTCCTATTGTCTGGAAAATGCTTAACCAAGTTGCAGAAGATGCTCACACCTTGGCCATGGAAAAGGAAGCTTTGGTGGAAGATTTCATGATTCAGTACGGAGAAGCCCTGAGCAATATTGGTTTTTCCACCCGCGATATCATGCGTATGTCAGCCTACGGACTCACAGCCGCATAGATATTTAGACAACAAGACACACAGACGCGGAGAGTGAAGAGGACGCACAGAGAAAATATCTCCCCGTCGCTGCGTCCTCCTTAAGGAGTCGCCCCTCATTTTTCCTGATTTGTGTAGTATTTTTAAGGGTTAGTTCTATCTTACCCGCTGATTCCACCCCTTTGAGAAAGGACAAGGCTAACACAACAGTTCATGTTTGGTCTAATCGGACACCTTACTAGTTTAGAACACGCGCAGGCAGTAGCCAGAGATTTGGGCTATCCAGAATATGCCGATCAAGGGCTAGATTTTTGGTGCAGCGCCCCGCCCCAAATTGTCGATACCATCACCGTTACCAGTGTGACTGGGCAAAAAATTGAAGGGCAGTATGTAGAGTCATGCTTTTTGCCAGAAATGCTGGCAACGCGTCGCATCAAAGCAGCGACACGTAAAATTCTCAATGCGATGGCTCATGCTCAAAAGCACGGGATAAATATTACAGCTTTAGGCGGATTTTCTTCAATAATTTTTGAAAATTTTAATCTAGAGCAGTTTAGACAAGTCCGCAACATTAAACTAGAGTTTGAACGCTTTACCACTGGTAATACTCATACGGCATACATCATTTGTCAACAGGTAGAAAAAGCGTCGAAACAAGTTGGTATTGAACTATCAAAAGCAACTGTTGCTGTATGTGGGGCAACTGGGGATATTGGTAGCGCTGTCTGTCGATGGTTAGATACCAAAACAGATGCCAAGGAACTTTTGCTGATAGCCCGTAATCCAGAACGTTTGCAACAGCTGCAAGACGAACTGGGGCGTGGAAAAATCATGTCTTTGGAAGAAGCACTTCCCCAAGCTGATATTGTGGTTTGGGTTGCTAGTATGCCTAAAGGTATGGAAATTGATCCCGCAGTTTTAAAGCAACCCTGTTTGCTAATTGATGGTGGCTATCCAAAAAACCTAGCAATCAAAATTCGGCATCCTAGTGTGTATGTCCTCAATGGTGGCATCGTAGAACATTCCCTAGACATTGACTGGAAAATTATGAGCATCGTCAATATGGACGTTCCCGCACGCCAGTTGTTTGCTTGTTTTGCAGAATCAATGCTTTTGGAATTTGAGAAGTTATACACTAACTTCTCTTGGGGGCGCAATCGGATTACTGTAGAAAAAATGGAGCAGATTGGTCACGTATCGAAAAAGCATGGATTTAGACCACTGTTGGTTTAGTCATTTTTGATTTGTGATTTGTTAGTGGTTAGTTGTTAGTTGCTAAAAATCCTACTAACAACTAACCACTATCCACTAACCACTACCCAATCTTCACTTTTCAATAGAAAAATGGCTACTACTGAGCGTAAACCGCTACTGTTGGATTTTGAAAAGCCGCTAGCAGAACTGGCAACCAGAATTGAGCAAATTCGGCAACTTGCAGAAGAAAATGGCGTCGATGTTTCTGGTCAAATTCGTCAACTAGAAGCACGCGCTATGCAACTGCGTGAGGAAATTTTCACTAGTCTATCGCCGTCTCAGCGACTGCAAGTCGCTCGTCATCCCCGCCGCCCTAGTACTCTTGATTATATTCAGGCTATCAGTGATGAATGGATGGAGTTGCATGGCGATCGCGGTGGTTCTGACGACCCTGCTTTAGTGGGTGGTGTGGGTCGTTTAGGCGGGCAACCCGTGGTCATGTTGGGTAATCAAAAAGGGCGCGACACAAAAGACAATATTGCCCGCAACTTCGGCATGGCTAGCCCTGGGGGTTATCGCAAGGCGATGCGATTGATGGAACATGCTAATAAATTTGGAATGCCAATTTTAACTTTTATCGACACGCCTGGAGCTTTACCCACGGTCGTCGCCGAACAACAAGGTGCAGGAGAAGCCATTGCATACAACCTACGTGAGATGTTTTGCTTGGATGTGCCAATAGTCTGTACCGTCATTGGTGAAGCTTTTTCTGGCGGTGCATTGGGTATTAGTGTTGGCGATCGCCTCCTGATGTTTGAACACGCCGTTTATACTGTGATTACCCCGGAAGCCTGTGCTGCTATTTTATGGAAAGATGCTAGCAAGGCTCCTCAAGCAGCCGCTGTTTTGAAAATGACGGCAAACGACCTACAAAACTTGGGGATTATTGACCACATATTACCTGAACCCATTGGCGGTGCTCATTCTGACCCTCTAGCAGCAGTCACCACTCTCAAGCAAGCCCTCTTGGACAATTTAGAGGAACTCAACTGTTTGACCCCTCAAGAACGACGCCAAATGCGCTACGAGAAATTCCGGAAAATTGGTGTTTTTACTGAAGTTTCACACTCATAAAACGTGACCTGCTTGATTAGCATGGCGGCAGTGCTATAATTGCCTATGGAAGTTAAAGATTTTTAACAATCTTTTAAGCCATAGGCATTTGCGTTTTTAGTCATCAGTTATCAATTATGAGTCATTAGTTAAACATTTTTCGACTATAGGCTATGGGTTGTTGGCTGATGACTGACTGATTAACATTCAGGGTGATAGAGGATTCCTAGGGCGAAAGTATGCTGTCGCTCTTTATGAAATGACGAGATTAGGAATTTATCTTATTGGCAAATGCAGTATAGCAGTTGTCAAAGAAAATTAATCTGATTTTTAGGTTTGTTTAATCTATCCAGACAACGAAACTTAAATAATTGGGTGGCGACGCGGTTATCAAACCGCTAAAAAATTGGGAGATAGCATGAGTGTTGAGCAAAAACGGCGTGCTCTAATTACTGGGGCAAGTAGTGGGATTGGGAAAGCAACCGCTTTAGCATTTGCAAAGGCAGGAATAGATGTTGCTCTAGTGAGCCGTTCAGTTGATAAGCTGACGGCGGTGTGTGAAGCTGTATCACACACAGGAGTGGAAGCGAAAGCTTACGAAGTGGATTTAGCTTGTGTCGCTCAAGTGCAAGAGAAGATGCAGGCAATAGCCCTTAACTTTGGTGACATAGATATTTTAGTCAACAATGCTGGCATGGGTTATACCGCCACTTTGAGTGAAACTCCCTTGTCTGACTGGCAGCAAGTGATAGAGTTAAATCTCACCAGCGTGTTCCAGTCCATAATGGGAATTTTGCCCAGAATGCGCGAGCGCGGCGCAGGCACAATTATCAATCTTACCTCAATAGCAGGAAAGCAGGCGTTTGCCAATTGGGGAGCTTACAGCGTCAGCAAAGCTGGTCTGATTGCCCTTTCTCAAACCCTTGCACAGGAAGAACGTGTCCACGGTATTCGTGTGATTGCTATCTGTCCCGGTGCGGTCAACACAGAACTCTGGGATACAGAAACTGTCAATGCTAACTTTGACCGCTCAAAAATGCTAACTCCAGAAATTGTTGCTCAGTCAATTCTCCATGCAGCTTTGTTACCACAACAAGCAGTTATTGATGAATTGACTATCATGCCTATGGCTGGCGCACTCTAATTAGTCCCGTGTCCTTTGTCCTTGGTTTTTTGCTAGTGACAAAAGACTAATGACTGATGACTAATGTAAAGACATGCCATGGCATGTCTCTACAAACGACTAATGTGAAGACCTGCCATGGCACGTCTCTACAAATGACTCACATTCAAACATTAACCAAGACTGATATCATGACTAGTGCTAGTTCCAACGGTACCAATCGCTCTCAATCTCCTCTGATTCCCGAATTAACAGAAGCCATCACCCTAAGACCAGACCGCAACACTCATGACGGGCGGGAAGCTGATTTGCACCCGCAAACAGAGGAGCATATGGAGCAGATGATGGACGCCGTGCGGACTCTACTGGTGGGTGTGGGAGAAGACCCCGAACGCGAGGGACTGCTGAAAACACCCAAGCGGGTAGCAGAGGCAATGCGGTTTCTGACCAGTGGCTACAACCAATCCTTAGAAGAAATCGTTAATGGTGCCATCTTTGATGAAGGTCATAACGAGATGGTGCTAGTGCGGGATATCAATGTCTTTAGCATGTGCGAACACCATATGTTGCCGTTTATGGGCAAAGCTCATGTTGCCTATATCCCCAACCAAAAAGTTGTAGGACTCAGCAAACTTGCCCGCATTGTCGAGATGTATTCTCGCCGTTTGCAAGTGCAAGAAAGGCTCACCCGCCAAATTGCTGAAGCAGTTCAGACTGTTTTGGAACCCCAGGGAGTTGCCGTTGTGATTGAAGCTAGCCATATGTGCATGGTCATGCGGGGTGTGCAAAAACCAGGTTCCTGGACGGTCACTAGTGCAATGCTGGGTGTGTTCCAAGAAGAACAGAAAACCCGTGAAGAATTCTTTAACTTAATTCGCCACCAATCAGCATTCTTTTAGGGAGCTGTTAGTAGATAGTGGTTAGTTGTTAGTTGTTAGTTGTTAGTTGGGAGTTGGGAGTTGTTTTTTCCACTATCGACTATCCACTACCCACTACCCACTAACAATCCTTATTGCCTCTTCCCCAATTGCTCAAACAACTTAGCTACCTTATCCAAATCCTTATCCCCAGGTGTACGTTCTACACCACTAGATAGGTCAATGCCATTGGGGTTAACCTTTGTTAAAGCTTCGACAATATTATCTGGAGTAAGCCCTCCAGCTAAAAGCCAAGGACTACTGGGGCTGAATTGCTGTAACATATTCCAGTCCAAAGTTGTGCCAGTACCACCCAACTGCTGCGGATGGTAAGCATCAAGTAACAGTGTATCTGCGTGGAATATATAAGTAGATGCTTTTTCAATATCCTCTAAACTACGTATTCTCAAAGCTTTAATAATTTCTACTGTGGGCAACAATTGACGCAACTGCACAGCAAATTCTGGAGATTCGTCTCCGTGTAGTTGGACGCCAGTCAAGCCAGAATTAACAACAGTCTGAGTAATTTCCTCACTACTAGCGTTGGCAAAAACTCCGATTTTGTCAATTTTTTCCGGCAGTTGTTCCACCACTGCCTGAATTTGCTCTACAGTGATATAGCGCGGTGAGGATGGAACACAAATAAAGCCTAATGCCGTAGCACCGAGTGAGGCGATCGCTTTCCCCTGTTGTGGTTGAGTAATTCCGCAAATCTTGACTCGCATAGAAATTTTTAACAATATGTAGTAAGAATTATAGAAACTCTAAGTTGTATAAACAATTGCTAGTTTTTTGCTTTGTAATTCTATAATTTTTGTGGTTTACCGAAGAAGAACTCAGAACTCAGAACTCAGAACTCATTGTGAGTTCTGTACGAAGCCGCGGATGAGTCGAGGTTTAAACCCCTACTTTCAAGTATGGAGGAATAGAAATGCGGAGCATCCTATTTGAAACCCCCGGATTGCTCCGTGGGGTATTCTGATTTCTGTTCGCGTAGCGTGTCCGCAGGACATGTTCTGAATTCTGACTCCTTTTCATACAGTAAGTCATCAGCATTCAGATCGCTAAATGCTGATTGCTGACAATTTGTCAATTTTTCTATTTAGGAGAGAAAAAGTTGATTTCATCAATCTTACTCGCAGCCGCCGCAACTGTTCCCGCAACACCTGAGTGGAACCCCAATGTAGCAATAGTCATCAGCATCAGCTGTTTAGTAGCTCTTTTGTTCGCTTTCAAGATTCAGAAGCCTTTAGTTGGTCCCAAAGTGCCTCTACTGCCTATAAGCATTCCAACATTTATCGGCGCTATGTGTTTTGGTCATCTTATCGGGGTTGGCATCGTTTTAGGGCTGACTAATATCGGTAGTCTCTAGGTTATTCCACATATCACGTTCTTTCTCCCGCTATCGACCTCTTACTCTAGGAGGAGATGAACACCTTCCCTAAGAAAGAAGATTCAGCGACTTCATCGGGCGGAGCATGGAGATGGTGGTAGAGACGCGAAATTGCCTCGCGCCGCTTTGCAGTTGTGTGCTTATCGAAAAGCGCTACGCGGCGGTGTAAGCTACTGTTCAGGAGGCACGAATTACGCGTCTCTACATTGATAAATAAATCAATTTATTCATGCTAGGAGAAAGCTCTGTGATTTCATCACTGTTATTAGCAGTCCAAGCTACCGTTCCCAACACTGGCACAGAATGGGACTGGACGGGAACAATAATTATTGTCGGCGCTAGTCTATTATCTCTTTTGATTATTCCCCGAGTGGTTCGCTACCCCCACGTTGGTCCTAAAATGCCGCTGCCTTTCCCGTCGGTGTTCAATAATCCCAGCGTCGGTTCATTTCTCGCTGCGATGAGTACTGGTCACCTTATTGGTATTGGTGCAGTTTTGGGCTTGACCAACCTCGGCGTTATCTAGATTTTACCTGACAAACATACTACATCTGAAACATGATAGGCGGCAGGTCTTCTCCTTCTGGGCTACTCCTGAAGGATATGGTCTACCGCCTCTGTTTTTCATTCTTAAACTGCTGCGCCCCTAGTTGAGTTTGGCTCGCTAGCAGGAATTGTCTATTCTAGAAATTGGAGCCTATTAACCAGCAATTGCTGATTTTCCAAATAGCAGCAAGGTATTGTTAATGCGGCAAACCGATAATATGTGTAAAAAATAACATATGACGATAGCTCGACGGTTGGAAATATCTAGTTTTAGGAAAAAATAATGCAAACAAATTGGAGAATCGGGTCTTTATTTGGAATTCCACTGTTTTTAGACCCTCTGTGGTTTGTGATTTTAGGGCTGGCAACCCTGAACTTTGGGGTAGCTTACCAAGCGTGGGGAACTGTCCTTGCTTGGAGTGCTGGAGTGGTCATGGCGCTGCTGCTTTTTGGTTCAGTATTATTGCACGAATTAGGTCATAGCTTAGTAGCGCGATCGCAAGGCATTAGAGTTAATTCAATAACCTTATTTCTGTTTGGTGGCATTGCTTCTATTGAAGAAGAATCCAAAACCCCAGGCAAAGCATTTCAAGTGGCAATTGCCGGACCTGCAGTGAGTGTTGTCCTGTTTTTAGTCCTCAGAGTGCTAGTTAATATTCTGCCTTCTAATAGTCCTGCCAGCTTCATGGTTGGGGATTTAGCGAGAATTAATTTAGTGTTAGCGCTCTTTAACTTGATTCCTGGCTTACCCTTAGATGGCGGGCAAGTGTTAAAAGCAGCGCTGTGGAAAGCAACAGGTAATCGCTTTCAAGCTGTCAAGTGGGCAGCAAAAGCAGGGCAAATTTTGGGTTATGGTGCGATCGCCCTGGGTTTGGCAGTAGATTATTTTACTGGCGAATTAGTCACTGGTTTGTGGATAGCCCTGTTAGGTTGGTTTGGCATCCGCAATGCCAGCAGCTATGACCGCATCACAAATTTACAAGAAACCTTGCTCAATCTGGTTGCTGTTGATAGCATGACCCGCGACTTTCGTGTTATTGATGCCAATCAAACTTTGCGTTCATTTGCCGACTCATACCTTTTGGACACCACCGCCCCACAGGTTTATTTTGCCGAGTCTGATGGACGTTACCGAGGCATGGTTTCCATCGACGATTTACGCCTGGTAGAAAGGAGTCAATGGGAAACTTTACCTGTGCAAAATATTGTGCATCCGCTGACAGAAATTCCCACTGTTGCCGAGTCAACTTCGTTGGTAGAGGTGATTAACAAGCTGGAAAATAAACAGCTACCCCGCATAACCGTCCTTTCTCCCGCAGGTGCTGTCTCTGGTGTCATTGACCGAGGAGATATCGTACGGACATTAGCACAAAAGTTAAATTTGCGGATAACGGAAGCCGAGATCAAGCGAATTAAAGAGGAAGGGAGTTATCCACCTGGTTTGCAATTGGGTGTCATTGCGAAATCAATCACCAGCTAATCCTAATTAAAAAATTCTATCCTATTACCTAAAAAACCCACCTTTTCAGCAAAGTTAGATAGGGTGGAATTCTTGTTCATATGGCGAATTTCAAAAGCCATGCAACTTTGCCCTGAAGTTACCCTGATAGCCAGGCAAACCAGTGGAAAAGACTGCGCGTTTTCCTGAAATCCACAACGCTTTGATAAGCAGGCGCATCTGAGTAGCAGCAATGCGAGTCACCCCATGTGGTTATTGTTTGTCCATAACTGGTTGCTTTGAATACTTTAGTCTGTAGCACTTTTGTATTCAAAGCTTTAATTTCTTCTTTATGCAGCCCAGTAAACTAGACCAAATGTTAGGGCTAGAAATACAGCGTCGTCGTACAGAAAAAGGTTGGTCTCAAGAGTATCTGGCAGAAATGACAGGTCTGCACAGAACCTACATCAGCCAACTAGAACGAGGCTTGAAAAGCCCATCTGTTAGAGTTCTAAGTCATATTACTAATGCTTTAAGTATAACAATGAGCGAATTTTTGCGAGCCGTGGAGGAATCTTTGAGTGCTGACAGAGAATGAAGTTGAAAGATTGAGGAAAGCCATAATTGCCACTGTGGCATCCCCAGTTATCGGCTCAATAGAAGATTATGCTTGGGAAGCAATTTTTCATTACGTCAAAGATATTCCTCTTTCTGATCCAGCTTTAGGGCGTAGCAAACTTCTCTATGACGCTGTTGATATTACGACTCAAACTGGTTGGTCACTGAAATCGCTTCAACTCAATAATTTCACGCCAGGAAACACATTTTTTTTGTGATTCAGAGAGCAGATGTGCTTAAAAAAGCTGCTCAACTTGGTTTTCCTAGTCTAACCGAACGCTCTTCACCACAGGAGTTAGGAGCAGCTATCATACAGCATTGGAACGAAAAGATTTTAACAAGTCAGTCAGTACAAGGCGTTGTAAATAGTGACGAAGGTATACTTTTGAAAACTATTCGAGGTAATGAATATGTTTATTGTGAATATGCTCTCGAACCACTTGATCCAACTACCTTTTCTTGGGCTTGGGCGGTAGATAGAACCTCTAGGAAAGAAGGAGCAGGGTTACAAGGGAGTATTGCAGGCAAAACAGATTTAGTGTGGTATAAAAATCAAAAACAACTTTTCAGAGCCAGAACGGTTCTTCTCGAAGCAGTTCGTATTAATATTGAACGAATTCGTCTTGTACCTGACAAATATGTAGAAACTATCCTTGCAGCATTACAAGTGCAAATCAGCAACCCTCTTTTTGATGACAACCCCGGAGCAAACACGTAGCAAGCGCTTTAGCTAATAGCGGAGGTACGGATTCTCCAATTTGAGAAGCCATATCAGTATACGTTCCTAAAAAGTGAAAGTTATCTGGATAAGAGTGCAATCTTGCAGCCTCACGTATTGTTATAGTTCTATTTTGTGTAGGATGGAAAAATCTACCAGAACCAGGATGAAACATCCATCTTGTGATCGTTTTTGCCGGTTTATCCCAGTAAAGTCTTCCATAGGCACCACTGTAGTGCTTCTTAGGGGCTAATTCCGGTGGTAAGTCTCTTGCATCTTGCCCTTCTTTTAAAAGACGTACTCTTGTTGTTTGAATCGGGGTTAAAGCACGAGCAATGTGGTTAACAATTTTCGTACTTTCACTACGCATTATGGCTTGATATATGGTTTGCGGAGCTGATGGATAACCTTCATCACCATATTCTTGCCCTGCATCTAATGGTGGCAAATCTCCAATTGCATCTCTAACTGTGACAATTGAAGAAATGCTTGGATCGAATAAAGCTATCTGGTGATTACAGGATTTTGCATCTCTATAATCACTTTTGGTATTACCACAATGTGTGGGTTTAGGAAAGTGAGGCAATTTATCTAAACTAGCGAGAAAAAAAGCCCTGGTTCTCGTTTGCGGTATTCCATAATGGGCAGCATTTAATGCAGAGGAAGCAACTTTATAACCAAATGATTCCAGTTGCTCCGTTATTTCGTTTTTAACTACACCATCATACGCTTTTAAGATTTCAGAGACATTTTCCATAACGACGTAAAGAGGTCTGAACTCTTGTACAAATTCCAGAAAAGTTTTATACAGTTGATTGCGAGGATCATTAAGACTGCGATCGCCAGCAGGGATATTTCTTGAGAAGCCTTGACAAGGAGGACCGCCAATTAACGCTGTTAGTTCTTCTCGCTGCAAGCCAAGCAATAAACGCAACTCTGAAGGATTTACTTTACGTATATCTTGATTAACAACTTGAGTGTTCGGGTAATTGAGTTTATAGGTTACTAAAGCTTTTTTATCTATATCAATGGCACATAAGGACTCCAAACCTGCCAAGTGAAACCCTGTAGTTAATCCACCTGCGCCAGCAAATAAATCAATTAATTTGTACGTCATATATTGAATACTATAGTACTCAAATAGTGTTGTCAACTGATTTTAAGGGTTATGAGAATGGTTCACCTATTGTAAGAGACGCGAGATATCGCATCTCTCTAGTAAAGTGTGAGATAGTCGTTTTCTAAAAATTCCAGTGACAATCAGCCGACTCACTCAACAAATACAATTCATCATCGAAATCGACAAGCTCAAGCAAGTCCTCCGTCAAACTCTGCTGACAGATCATTCACGTCAAGAAAACAGTGCAGAACACTCTTGGCATTTGGCAATCATGGCGGTAGTATTATCTGAGTATGCTCCGCAAGGGGTAGACTTATCTCGTGCGATAAAAATGCTGATCATTCACGATTTGGTGGAAATTGATGCGGGTGATACCTTCTGCTACGATGTGCAGGGCAACGAAAGCAAGGCAGCAAAGGAAGCACAGGCGGCGTTGCGGCTATTTGGACTTTTGCCAGCAGATCAGGCAAGTGAGTTGCGTTCACTTTGGGAAGAATTTGAAGTGCGGGAAACACCCACAGCTAAGTTTTCAGCAGCCTTAGATCGCATACAGCCTTTGCTACACAACCAACAAACTGAAGGCGGTACTTGGCGCATTCATGGCATTACACGCGATCAGGTGATGAAACGGGTAGCACCTGTGGAGACGGGTGCGCCGGAACTTTGGTTCTTTGTGCAGCAACTGATTGAGGATTCTATAGCCGCAGGTTATCTCAAAGATGTTCCTGCAACTGCTCCAGCAAAATAACATACTTAAAAAAGACAAGGGGGCGGTGTTAAGCAATTCGTTTCTTATTCTAAAATGGTTAACCAACCTCCAAACTCGGTTGCTCCAAAATTGCCTCCCACTCATCTTGAGAGAGTGGTTGCACCTCTATCTGCATACCAAAACAATCTTCAGCAGCAGCAATTAAAGCTGTCATAATATTTTCAATATCTAGATTCTGGGGAAGTTGCACAGGAGTAAAAGATTCTCCATCAAATACCTGAGTAAACAATTCAGCATCAGGTTGCAAACGGATGCAACCATGTTGCAAAATTACCTCAGCTCGTCGCAGTTGGGCGCTACCAATAAGTTTTGTACCATCTGGTAAAACCAAATCTGCACCAGTCGCCGTGCCAAAACAATTGGGGTTGTGGATGTAACCTCGCCCAGCGCTACCGTAGTGCAATTGTACGCCAAGCGATCGCCACCCTTGAATCAAAAATTCGCAAATTTTTTGGTACATCTGGACACGACTCCCAGAGAGTCCAGATGTCACGACAGCATAAGTTAAATCACCCTGATGCAACACCGCGCGTCCCCCCGTGGGACGCCGCACCAAGTCTACTTTTTGACCTTGCCAAACAAGATGCTGCCAATGTTCGGGATATTTGTGTTGATGGTAGCCTAAGGAAATGGCAGGTGGCGACCAAGTGTAAAACCGCAAAGTTGAAGGATGTCCCGACTGGTGCTGTTCTAACAACCAATGGTCAATCGCCATCTGCACTTTGCCAGAGGTTTCTAGCAACGGAATCAGTCGCCACACTAAAGTCAAGCTAAACCAAACTCAGATTGTAATGCATCGTCGTTGTTATCGGCGATCGTTGCCACAATAGTAATCAAGCGGGAAACTTCGCCAGCAGACAAATCCGCTAGAGTGCGTGTTGAGAGGACGACGACTTGGTTTTCAACAAAGGCGAAACGTGCTTCAAAGGTCTCAGAAGCATTCATCTCTAACAACTCTCGCATCAACTTGGGTTCATCTTTTGCCGGTAACTTTAGCACCACAGCCCAAACTGTTAAGGTGTCTTCATCAGTTGTTCCAGCAAGTTGGACAAACACTTCTACTGAACCGTACTTAAACTTCCACAGATAACCACCTTCTTGAGCATGGCTGACCATTGCGCTGTTATCTTGTTCTAGACTGTCGATAACGTTTTCGATGATCTCGACGTAGTTGATGTCTTTTGTTTCTTCGATAATCTCATTGATGAGTTCGTCGTTTGATGTAGATTCAGTCGCAGTCGGAACCGTTTCTTGATTGGATTGGTAGCTTGTCATATAGATTTTTGCCTCAACAGCATAATTGTTACACCTAGAGATACTTTATAGCTCGTGCGCGTGGTAATGTTTAGCTCCTTAAGTGGTAGGCTAACCCAATCAGTGAACAGTTATCAGTTATGAGTGAGAGGATTTGCGCTAGATTCTAATCCAGTAGTGAGGATGCGTGAATTTATGTCTCTTTCCCAAGCTGTCCAAAGTCGTGATATTCGTCAGTTGGGTATTAACCCGAATCACTGGTATGTTGTTGCACTTTCGCGTGAGGTGAAAACTCAGCCTGTGAGTGTGACGCTTTGGAAACAGGCAATCGCACTCTACCGCGACAGCAAGGGACAAGTCCACGCCCTAGAGGATAAATGTCCTCATCGGTTAGTTAAACTGAGTCACGGGCAAGTTATTGGTGACGAGTTGGAATGTGCTTATCACGGTTGGCGCTTCAATGATCAAGGTGAATGTGCAGCAGTTCCCTATTTAGCAGACAACCAGAAACTCCCCAGTTGCAAAATCCGCCGTTACCCAGTGAAGGAGCAAGATGGTTTTATTTGGTTGTTCCCCGGCGATGTAGAGACGTTGCATGCAATGTCTCTACAACCAATGGGTGTACCAGAGTGGGATCATCTCAATTACATTGCCACAGTTTCAATTATTAACTGTAACGCCCATTATTCATATTTAATTGAAAACCTGATGGATATGTATCACGGACATTTACATCAGGATTACCAAGCTTGGGCGGAAGCATTGCTGGAAGATATTAACGAAGATGCTCATCGTGTTGATGCTCATTATACAGCACAAAGTTATTATAAAATAGATAAAATTTGGTCAATTTCACAATTATTTTTTCCGGCTTTGCGCCGCCTTCATCCTGAACCTTTGGATGTCAGTTATGTGTATCCTCACTGGACTTCGACATTAGGTAAAGATTTTAAAATTTATTGTTTATTATGTCCCGTGAATGAGACACAAACAAAAGCTTATTTGATTCATTTCACATCATTAAATGCCTTTTGGCGATTACACAAATTACCTGTGTGGTTTCGGCGGTTTGTGAAAAATAGTTTGTTTGGTGCAGCGCAAAAGTTACTTGATGGTTTGGTGCGCCAAGATGTACAGATGATTGAGGAGGAACAGCAAGCATATTTGCAGAATCCCCAGAGGCGGAGTTATGAGTTGAATCGAGCCTTGGCAAGTGTGCAAAGGTTGATGACGAGTCAGGTTGAGAAAGGAGAATGATAGAACTTTACAGCCAGAGAGAACCATGTAAAGATAATGAGATAAAAATTAGAAACAGATCATTCAGTAATTAGTTGGGTAAATCTACTGCTACTTCGCCTCTGAGTTTAATGTTTGAGCGTTTCATATCAATTCAGGCACATAGCGCGTAAATAAATATCCAGCCGTGTGTCAGGGGGTTGCAACTACGACGTTCGCAGAGCGTCTCTAAGAGAGGGATATACAGCGCATTGCAAGTCAGTGAAGTACAATCGTGAGGTCTAAAAGCCAGACACAGAGCCAATTTTACTTCTGGCCGGAGGCGGAGCATCTGGTGGCTCCGCTTCTGACTTCTGACGGATGTATTCTGCTGTAAATTTGACGACTGGATATTTATTTTTATGGATATCCCTCATTCACGCAATCTTTAGAAGTTGTTTGTCAATAAAAGCAAAGGTTCTAAAAATCAAACTTTTCAGAGTGAGTAGTCATCATATTAGGTCTACACGACTCAATTAAAAGGGTTGATATTTCTGGTAACAATCATTTACAAACAGTCTCTGTAGGAGATTTGGAGAAATGAAAATGACAACTCAATTACGAGGTGTTGCACTTGGACTATTGCTGCTTGGTACTGGAAATGTAGTATCTGTTTATTTTAGTGTGGTTGCAAGCGACAGCACAGTAGTAAATCAGGCAGGTTTAGTTAGGGGTGGTACTCAGAGGCTTGTTAAGTTAGAAATGGCAGGGAAAGCAAATGATGATTTGATTCAAAAGTTAGATAAAAAAGTAAATGGACTTATTAATGGTGATCAAGAGTTGGGTTTGCCAAAAGCAACAGATCCAAACTTTCTATTAAAACTCAAGCAAGTTGAAAATGCTTGGAAAACTCTTAAACAGACTATTATTAAAGTCAGGCAGAAGTCTACTGAGCGAAATGTGCTGTTAAATCAAAGTGAGGATTTATTTAAGCTCACTGATGAAACAGTGCTGGCTGCAGAAAAATATTCTCAGGCAAAAGTGCAGTTCTTAAGAACGATACAGCTCGCTATCTTGGGAATAACTATAGCGATTCTTGCAATTCTCCTGATAATAGTACATCGAATTACATCCACTTTTGGAGAATCCATACGTGCCATTGCTACCTCTTCAACTCAAATTGCATCAACACTTTTTGAACAAGAGCAGACGATTTCTTTACAAGCAAGTGCGGTGAGCCAAACAACAACGACAATGAATAAGTTAGCGGCTTCTTCTGTACAATCAGCACAAGCCTCAGAAGCTTCAGAAGCTTCAGCTCGCCAAGCATTATTGCTGGCGGAAGATGGTGCGATCGCTATCGAGCAAACAATGGCAGAAATGGTCACTCTTAAAGACAAAGTGGGAGCGATCGCCTCACAAACTCTGCACTTGAGTGAACAAACTGAGCAAATTAGAACAATTGCTGTGCTAGTCAGCGAGTTAGCTGAACAGACGAATATGCTTGCTCTCAAAACGACTGTGGACGCATCACGAGCAGGGGATCAGGGTAAAGGGATTGGTATTGTTGCAGCAGAAGTTCGTACACTGGCGGATCGAAGTAAAAGATCAGCTCAAGAGATTAATATCCTAGTTGCCAAAATTCAGCTAGCAATGAATTCCACAGTTATAGTGACCCAAGAAGGGACTCAAACAGCAGAGTCAGGGATCAAACTGAGTCAGGGAACAGCCCAAACCTTTGTAGGAGTTAAAAATGCCATTAACAATGTCTTCTTGAATAGCCAACAGATTTCGCTAAATGCCAAACAGCAATTAGCCGCAGTGCAGCAAGTAGAGGCGAGAATGAATGCTATCAACCAGGGTGCTAAAGAGATTACTAATGGCATTGCACAGGTTAGGCTCACCACTCAACACCTCAACGAAGCTGCACAGAATCTCAAATTAATCGTATGATTAACAACAATGGTGCGTGAACTCTTGCTACAAAGGCGTTCTCAAATCGTCCTTTGCCAATGGTGAAAACTTCGTGACATTCCCTCGAAGGTTGGTTGAAATATTCACTTTCAACCGCTTAAACATCGCCTCTCTCGCTTCAAAGGCTAAGGTATCATCCAAAGATGCCAGAGTGATAGGCTGTTGATACTTCAGCCGGAGCGCTGTTTGAATTAGCCAGTCGGCGACAAAGGGATTTTTTGGTAACAGGGGACCGTGGGAATAAGTGGCTATGGCATTCTGATAGAATGCTCCTTCTGTCCCATCTTCACCATTATTACCCAAACCGTACACCACGCGCCCTAATGCTTCTACTTTTCCCAGCTTGGTGCGTCCACCGTGATTTTCAAAACCAATCAAATACGGTTTGCGACCCGTCATTTCTTCCAAGTCCCGCGCCAGACGAGTCGCCGTAACTTCTATGACCAAATTACCAATACAACGCCGGACATTTTCCCCAGGATGCACCGATACCAAATCTAATATGCCCAAGCCTTCAATGCGCTGTCCAAACCCTGGTTCATAATAGTGTCCCAACAACTGGGGTGAACCACAGGTAAACACTCCCGGAGTTCCATTTTCAATTTTCTCGCGTATTGCTTCTGCCTTTGCACCCTGCAAATCGCGCATAACAATTTCTTGCTGACGATCTTGTGCGCCACCACCAACAATCACATCTACTGCATGAATATCATCTGCTGTAGCGTTTTGGTCTAAAGGTAATACTTTAACATCGTATCCGCGCCACTGACAACGGCGTTCTATACAGATGACATTACCTCTGTCACCGTAAGTACTCATCAGCTTTGGGTACAACCAACCAATTGTTAATTCATACTGTTGATAATTCATAACTTAAATAATTCCTAATATCATGTTCCAAATATTACCCATGATAAAACTTGTTTGTAGTCAGGTCTTTAGTCTTGGTTTTTGTGAAAGAGGACTAAAGTCCTCACTACGAACAGTTTTTTCTAGTTATGGTCGGATAACCCGGTGCATATCTAGAGATGGTGGGGCGATTTCGGTTTGAGTCAGCATATCGTGAATCTGACCGCGATGATGTGTTTGGTGGTTAAAAAAGTGTGCTAGCAATAAGTTAGCCGGGTCGTTATAAAGCTTACCCGCATTGTTTACGTAGCTGATTGTTTTGGTCACGAAATCTTGCTTTAATCCAGACACGAAAGCTTCTATCTTCTCATCTTCTAAAACACGAGTTTTCCACAACTCGTCAAAATTATCATAGAGGATAGCATCAAGTCCGGTGGATGGCATTTGTTTACCTTCAAAGCGTCCCATCCAGATGCGATCGCCTAACATAATATGATTCAATGTCCCGTGAATACTTTTGAAAAAAGCTGGTCTAATGCGTTTGCGTTCTGCATCTGAAAGTTGGGAACAAACTTCATAGAGTTTTTGATTTGCCAAAGTGTTATAACGTGCAAGCATTTGAAAGTGCTGGATGAGCATAATCAATATCTTCACTTGTTAAAGGTAATTATGTAAGAGGTTCGTAGTGAGCGCTTAAGCGCTTACTACAAGCCAATTACCCAATTTAAAGAATCTTTCTACCTGTTAGAACTTCTCGCACTTCCAGCATGGCAGAATAGGTTGGTAAAATGTGCAAAGTTTCGTTATCTGGTGTATGTTCCAGCGCAGTTGCAATTGCTTGCCGTAAATCTTCTTCGACAATTAAATTAAAATGACTATCAGGAGTCTTTTCGCTGTAGCGTAGACGTAGCGCCATATCATAAACGCGATCGCCACTCACAACTAAAGTCCCTCCTCGTTCTACTAATTTCTCTGTATCTACATCCCAAATCCAAGAGACATCAGTTCCATCGGGTGTCCGGTCATTTAAGACGAGCAGTGTTGTTTTATCATGACTTTGAGTCACGACGCGAATTGTTTCATTCGTCCCTACAGGATTTTTTGATAACAAAATTCGCACCCGTTTTCCGTTAATTTCTAACTCTTCAGCACGACCAAATGCAGCTTGAAAGTTGTTAATCGTATCTAGGATAGTTGCTTCATCAACGCCTAATTCTATAGCAGCAGTCGCGGCTGCCAAAGTATTATATTTGTTGTATAAACCTACAAGAATTTGGGGAAATTCGCTGCTATTAAGCGCAGGTTGACTTCTCCTAAAGCCGCATTTAGGACATTGGAAATCTCCTAAATGAGATAAATAAACACCTTCGTAATCTAAAGAGTGTCCGCATTTGGGACAGAATATAGAATCGACGGCGTGAGGAATTTCATCTAAATAATTTTCTGGTTCATTCAAACCAAAGAATAATACCCTTTGGGGTAACTGCTGACCAAGATAAGATAAAGTTGGGTCATCAGCGTTAGGAATGACAACTGTTTCTGGTGGAAGCGTAGAAATAACTTTTGTCCAACGCTTGCTAATTGTGTCAACTTCTCCATACCTATCCAATTGGTCGCGGAACAGGTTTAAACAGAGAATGATCCGGGGCTGAATCGGTGTCAAAATCTTCGGTACGATATTTTCATCGACTTCTAAAATGGCGTAATCAACATCCAGCGTACCCACCACGTTTGTACTTTCCAACAGCGCAGTCATCAAGCCGTTTTCGAGATTTGCGCCTGTCGAGTTGTGAGCAACGCGGTATCCTTTACGTTCTAGAATTGTGCGTAGAAGCAGCGATGTGGTCGTTTTGCCATTGGTACCGGCAATCAAAATCACCCCATTCTTGACTTGCTGAGTTAATAACTGCAACAGTCGGGGTTCAATGCGACGCGCTAGAGAACCTGGTAAAACACTAGCTGCACCCAAGCGGAGCGATCGCACTCCTAAAGTGACGCTTTTTGCGACTGACACAGCAAAAGCCAGTCGTATCCTGTCTATCAGTTGAATTTTGTTTCCCACATCAGTACCCTAGTCTTTTGAGTGTTGCTAGTGGTCTGTCAAGTTTAAATTGATGGGTAAGTAAGTTCGTAGTAAGGACTTTAGTCCTTATTTTCTAAGCACTCTTCGTGCTTACTGCAAACCCTCAAAACTATCTTGACAAAGTACTAGTTTGTCGTCGTCCTGATTTTCAATTAATCATGTATTTTCGCGAATCCTTGCCAAAATAGCCAGTCGAGGAGGTAACAGGTGATAGGGTATAGAGTTTTATTTTACAGCGATGAAAGCAGAAAGCCCAATGCCTACGGCACGCTTCCGCGAACGGCTTCAGCCGTGGGATGAATGCGTTGCACCTTTAGGTGCAGTCAGATCTTAATTGTGACAGTTGCACAAGTGTCTATTCAAGTCTTAGCTTCACCGTGTGGCTCAGTTAAGATTCCCTTCGAAGGGAGGTGATGATCAATGTTTTCTTTGACTTATGAGTTTCGACTACTGCCAACCAAGCAACAGATAGAGATTTTTCAAGATTGGTTAGAAATTAATCGCAAAGTCTATAATTATGCTCTTGCTGAACGCAAAGACTGGTACAAGTCGCGCTCATGTCAAATTAATGCTTGTTCATTGCACTCTGAGTACATCATTCCAGTCAACGCACCTCGTCCGACATATGCAAGTCAATCCAAATCGTTGACTGCCGCAAAGGAGCTATACCCAGATTTAAAACGGGTTCAGTCTCAAGTATTGCAACAAACATTAAAGCGGCTTGAGAATGCTTTTACATCAATGTGGGAGCGTGATTTTGGGTTTCCACGCTTTAAGAAAGTAGGTCAGCTACGCTCTTTTGTTTTTCCCCAGTTAGGGAAAGAACCGTTAAAGCCTGGATTAATAAAACTTCCTGTAATTGGATGGGTTAAGTTTAGGCAATCACGAGATATTCCAACAGATGCAGCAGTTAAGCAGGCTCGAATTGTTAAACGCTCATCTGGTTGGTATGTGATGCTGACTCTGCAATGGGATGTATCTGTTCCTCAGCCTTTGCCTCATGGTGATGCTTTGGGCGTGGACGTGGGGTTAATGAGTTTTATTGCTGCTTCTAATGGTTTTTGTGTTAAGCGTCCTAAATTTTTTGTAGACCTCCAACGCAAGCTTAAATTGCTGCAACAACGAGTTAGTCGCAAGAAATTAGGATCAAATAATCGGCGCAAAACTCAAGCAAAAGTGGCAAGACTACATGAACGTATTGCTAATACTAGAAAAGACTTTCACTGGAAGATAGCGCACCAACTTTGTGACCAAGCCAAAACAATATTTGTTGAGGATTTAAATTTAGTTGGTTTGTCCAGAGGGATGCTAGGAAAGCATTGTTTAGATGCTGGATGGGGCCAATTTTTCCAGGTTCTTGAACAGTGCTGCTTTAAGCGTGGTGTCTACTTCCAGAAAGTTGATAGTAGAAAGACAAGTCAGATATGCCCAAACTGTGGTACTGAAACGGGTAAAAAAGATTTGTCAGAACGTGTTCATGTTTGTGAAAATTGCGGCTACACAACAGATAGAGATGTCGCAGCCGCTCAAGTCGTCCTCAATAGAGGGTGTGCAGCCGTCGGGCAGACGGTCAAGATGCTTGATGAGGGTAAGTTCACTAGAACCCCTGTGAGTCAAGAATCCCACGGCTTTAAGTCAAAACGAGCTAACGCCGTGTTTTGATAGCTGTGGGAGTGTCAATTCCACCCCAGTTTGCTACATTCAGCACAAACTTGTAAAAAATAGACGTGAGAAGGTTCTTATTGATGAATGGCATAAAGTGGCGCTTTTTACAGAATCTCATTCCAAACTGGCGGCGGTTATTCTCCATATCTCTGCTGCTGACCTGCTTGTTAGTTGTAGATGTGCAATCAGCATTTGCTGATATCAATAACGACAGATACGATGGCAATGTTTTCGTGGTTTATGCGGGGAATGGTTCACTAGTTCCTCCCAAAGCAACGCTAGCAAAGGCTTTATCAGAGCATAAACCGGCAATATTAGCTTTCTATGTAGATGACAGCAGCGATTGTAAGAAATATGCTATTGTCGTTTCAACGGTACAAGAATTTTACGGTCGAGCAGCAGAAATTATCCCCGTGAATGTCGATACCATCCCTATCAAAGAAAGCTATAACTCCACAGAACCGGGTTATTACTATTCTGGGGTTGTTCCTCAAGTAGTGGTGTTCAATCAGTCGGGTCAAGTCGTTTTGAATAAAAAGGGTCAAGTCCCCTATGAGGAAATAGACGACAGGTTTCGAGAAGTGTTTGATTTATTACCTCGTTCCGAATCCGTGCGATTGAAGCGGCGATCATTCAATGAGTTGAACAGCGAGTTAACTCAGTAACTTGTGGGGCAGACAAAATTTGTCTGCCCTATTTTTTGGTGTGATTAGATACCACAAACCTAATGACTCTAAAGGATAATTTATAAGAACAATCTTTAAAAATTATTGAGAACTAAGGAGCTAGGAAGTCAGGAATAAGTAACTAAATAAATAATAATTATTGACCAATGACTAATAGAGTGTGTTCTGATGTCAAAGGTTTACACTACCGAACAGCTAATCCAAATTCTGCGGTCTGAACGCCAAGCTTGCCTCAAGGGAAACCGCTTGAAGTTAGCAGTCACTGTCTCTGGCAATCCTGTCATAGACCAGTTTATCAGAACCGATGGGCTACAAAAGTTCACGGCTTATCAAGATTTTAAAGCCACCATTCACGAATATCAAAGGGAACATCAAGTTTCAGGTATTGTCTGGCGTGAAGTCACTGTCAAAGGTAAAACTTTGCGCTATCCAGAACTAGATGCTCAATTAATTGCTTTACCCAGTGACATAGAAACATTAAAAGCGGCAAAAAATTCCATATTGGAGTTTTGGAATGAAATCACTGTAGGGATGGACTTGTACTTAAGTTTTAATCATGGCAAACAGCATCAGCAGATTATAAAAGCTGATGTAGATAGAATAGCTCAACGAACAGAATGGACAAGTTTATGGAAGTGGGAAAAGACTAACTTTTTGGAAATCATTTTACAATTAGGATGGGGAAAACCGGAGGAAGCCTGTTATAAAAGAGGGTTTCCATCCTCAGGAATTGAGTATATTCATGCAGTCAATCCAGGTCATCGTCCGATTGGTTGAGTAATATAAAATCTGTTTCATGACTCAGGGAACTTACGATAAGTCATTAAGCGGATTTTATAGAACTCATCAATTGAGCTTTCAGGTGTGTAAAAATATTAAGGAGTGTCAAACCTCGACAGGCGTGTCAGGTAGTCTCCCCCACTCATTCCAAGAACCGTCGTAATTGCGTACATTCTCATAGCCTAGCAAATACTTCAAGACAAACCAAGTATGGGCGGAGCGTGCCCCAATTGCACAGTACGTGATCACTTCCTTGTCAGAGGTGATGCCTTTGCTACTGTATAAGGTGTACAATTCTTCGGCTGATTTAAAGGTCTCATCTTCGTTCAGGGCTGATTCATAAAAAATGTGGGCTGCACCTGGAATGTGACCCGGGCGTTCTGTTCCTTCTGGTGGCTTCATGGTGAACAATTCGCCACAATACTCTTGGGGTGTGCGTACATCTACCAAAACGCGGTCTAACTTGCCGATGCTCGCTTGCACCTGCTCCCGTAGCGCACGTATGCTTGAATCGAGATTCTGTGCGGTATATGTGGTTGGCGTAATGGTGGGAGTTTCGGTCACGAGAGGGCGTGCTTCGACGAGCCATTTTTTGCGACCACCATTCATGACTCGTACATCGTCATGCCCGAATACTTTGAGGAACCAAAAGACCCAAGGGGCACTAGCACTATGATCGCTATAGACAATGACGGTTGTGTCATTGGCAATGCCAGACCGCGCAAGCAGTCCTGACAGCGCCACTTTATCAAAATTGACACGGTAATCGGGTTGCAGGATGGCGGTGAATCCGTTCCAGAAGACAGCGCCTGGAATGTGACCGGAGTCATAAGCTGTGGTATCCAGGTCCATTTCGACAAGACGCACTTTGGTCACTCAAATGTTCACTAACCCATTGGGTATCTACAAGAACTTCAGGATGAGCGTAGTTTAACAGTGACATGGAACGGTACTCCTTGCTCTGTAACTGTGATGAGGCTAGAGTAAAATTGATTCCGTGACTACGCCTAGTCCTCGAACGAGTACATCTTGCAGTAACGATGATGGTAAATTCTTTGCAGTCTTTATTTGGGGCGATCGCTCATGCTCGTGATGAGCAGGAACTACGACTGCACGTCATGGTTAAAGTTGGTGAGTATTTTGCAGCCCAACGTTGGGGGCTTTTTTTCTTTGATCAGCTGCTCCCCCCCACTGGAACAACGATTCAAGGCATTCTTAAATTAGTTTTATCTACAGAACATAATCCAGTCTTGCGCTACTTGGTTGAGCACCATGCCCCCATTCACGAAGAATTGTTGTTACCTCCTGGGATGTGGAATACTATATGTCCGCGCTTTGATCATGGGCATGTGATGGCTGGACCGATTGTAGGTAATGGTTGCCTTATCGGTGGAGTTGGCTTGACCCGCGCTTGGTTGTCACCTGCCTTTAATGCTCAGGAACTTGCTGACCTAAGTGCCCTCTGCCTTCATCTATCAACCAGGTTAACAACAATACGGTCTCAACCAACACAATTGAATTCTGTTGAGATGAATCGTTTAACACCGCGTGAAATTCAAATTGCCGAACTGGTAGCACAAGGGCTAACGAATGCCCAAATCGGTACAGCCCTTTGGATTACAGAAAATTCTGTTAAGCAAGCCTTAAAACGGATATTTCGGAAGATTGAAGTTTCATCTCGTGCCGAGCTCGTAGGGCGGCTTTTCTCAAACACAAGGCATTCCACAGCAAGTTCTAACAACTGAATTGTCCCAGCATCAGCATCGATTTCCACCTCTAAACCAATAGATAGTTTCAACAGATTGTCAAGGCAGGTCTAATGTTTATCAAAAAAAACACAGATAAACACCGATGATTTATCTGTGTCCATCTGTGGTTCCAAATATCTTTAAACCGGAATGAGTGCAAGAAGTCTACTAACTACCATTAAACTGCTGTCGATGCTTGCAGTTGACACAGTAATAAACCAAACCATTGATTTGGATCAGTCCACACCTTTTGTGGGACTAAACTCTTTGCTTTTAGCGCCTGTTGAATAGAGTTGAGGTCAAATTTGCGGGAAATTTCAGTGAGGATAGTCTCACCTGCTTCAAAATGAACAGTCAGGTTCAGGGTGCGTAATTGAATAGTTTGCGATCGCAAACTCCTAAGATGCATCTCGATTTGATTTTTAGTTTCATTATAAAATGCCCAATGTTCAAATTGTGTTGTGTCAAAATTGCCCTCAAACTGCCGATTTAAATGCTCTAACATATTGAGGTTAAACGCCGCCGTCACTCCCTGGCTGTCGTTATAAGCAGCCTCCAACAGATGTTTTGGCTTTTGCAAGTCTACCCCCAATAAGACATACTCTCCTATCTCAAGGGCATCTGTGATTTGAGAGAAGAACACATCACACTCTTGCGAATTCATATTACCCAAACTACTTCCGATAAAACAAATCATTCGGTTGGGTAATTTCGCCGGTTTGAGTTCCGCCAGCGCCAATTCATAGGTTCCTGCCAACGCATGAACTTGCAGTGAGGGATAATCTGCCAGTAGTTGCCGAGCGCTGCTTTCCAACATACCTGCACTCACGTCAATTGGCAGGTAACGTAGGGGGTAGCTTAACTCATTGTAAGCATCTAGTAAAATACGGGTTTTGGTAGAGCTGCCGCTGCCAAGTTCCACCAGTTCGCAATGATCTGTTATCAGGGCAATTTCACCAGCGCACTGTTGCAAAATTGCCGTTTCCGTCCGCGTTACGTAATATTCTGATAACTCACAAATTTGCTCAAATAGTTCAGAACCATGGTCATCATAGAAGTAACGAGGGGGTAAGGATTTGGGTGTTTGAGTTAATCCCTTAACGACATCACTCCCAGCACTAGGAGAAACAATCAAGGTTGGTTCTTGCAAACGCTGTATTTGCAAGCGTTTCTCAATAGTGTTTTGGGAAGTAAGTTTGCTGCTGGCAGCCTTAGATATTGACATTAAACCTCCGTTTACTTGGCTCTAGAAGTTGGGAGCGCCTATTGCATCACCCAAAGTCATAGTGCATAACATCACGCTTGAGCTTGATGGCTTAAGTTGATGCTTATTTTTCGGATTTTCCCATTAAATGGGCTACTTAAGGCGAAACCAGCATTGACTATCGCTACTTTACAGAAAAAAAGCTGTTGTGCAAAAAATGCACAACAGCAGACAGCATTCAGTAGGGACTAGGCAAGAATGAAATTTTCAACAGTTGATGGACTCTTGATCATGGGGAGTTTTTCCAGCGGAATCCTGGCTCTCAACTAGAAGCGCCGCCATGAGTGCGCTCACCCATGCCAATCCAGCGCAGATGATCATCACGACCCGGAAAGTATCGACGAAGGCGAGCTTGATAGCCTTTTCGACCGCTGCGACATTTTGAGGCGCAACTCCCGTTAGGAGCGATGTCTGACCGAGTTGGTTTGCCTGGGACTGGAGAAAGATCCGTCCCGTTTGTGTGAGATGGATGTTGGCGGTATGGTCTTGCAATGCCCCCGCAAAAGTACATAGTGCCACTGAGCCGACGATGGCGATCGCTAGTACTCCCGCCGTACGCGAAACTGCGTTATTGATTCCCGATGCTGTCCCGGCGTAGTGTGTTCCCACCGAACCCATCACGGCGGTTGTCAGCGGTGCTACGGTGATTGCCATGCCTAACCCAAATACCATGATGCCCGGAAAGAAGGTTGTCCAGTATTCGCTAGAGCCATGAGTAAGACCAACGAATGACATCAGCAGGAACCCCAATCCAGCCAGTGAGGGACCGACAATCAGTGGTAGGCGTGGACCGTAGCGGTCTGCCAATTGACCAGCCCAAGGTGATAGCCCACTCAGCAGCAGCGCGAAGGGCATATCTGCCAACCCAGCGACCGACTGACTATAGCCCTGCGCCTGCACTAAGTTTAGCGATAAGAAGAAGGTGCCTACGCTCAATGCTCCGTAGAGGAACAAGGTTAGCAGGTTAGTGCCGCTGAAGGTGGGCGACTTGAATAAGTGCAGGGGCATCATCGGGTGGGCGCTGCGTGCTTGGACGACCATATAAGCCCCCAGCGCGACGATTCCACCAAGCAACGACCCATAAATACGCAAGTCACTTAATCCAAGCTCATGTATGGAGATGAAACCGTATGTCAGTCCCGCCAGTCCGAGGGTGATTAGAATCGCGCCTGGGTAGTCGATTTTTCCAGAAATTTCTTCGTTGCGGCTTTCTGGAACTTTGAAGTAGAGTACTAGCAGCGTCGTTAGCCCTAGTGGCAGGTTGATCAGGAAGACTCCGCGCCACAATCCGGCATCCGCCAGTAAGCCGCCCAGCACAGGTCCTGCGACCGTCACAATTGTCGTTGCCGCCGACCAGGTTCCGATGGCTCCACCGCGACGTTCTGGCTCAAAATAGGCGGTGATGATTGCAAGGCTGCCAGGGATCATCATTGCGCCGCCGATACCCTGCATAACCCGCGCCCCGATCAGGAATTCCGTGGTTGGAGCGAAACCGCAGGCAAGCGAAGCCAGCATAAACAGGCTGATGCCAATCATAAACACTTTTTTGCGACCCAGCTTATCGCCCACCGATCCGCCGACTAAGATCAGCGCGGCTAGCATGAGCAGGTAAGCATTGACAATCCACAGCAGTTGCACGCCACTCGCTTGAAGATCGTTCTGCAATGCTGGGAGGGCGACGTTCAGCGCCGAGGCATCGATAAAAGCCATGCTTGATGCCAGAATCGTTGAGAACAGCACCCAGCGCCCCTCGTCAGGCAGCATACTGTTGAATACATTTTCCTGCTGAACCAGGTTTGCTTCCACCATTTATCGATTTCCTTTTGTAGCGAGTCTTACCAAAAATAGCCGTGTAGTGAATGACACGGTTAATTTCTCTCAAAGACCTCTAGAATATTTCAAGCTGAGGTTTTATGTCGTCTTGCTCCAGAGATGATAGATGACACACCTTTACACAGTTTTATCGATAGCAATGCCGTGCTGCTCTTCCCGTAGTGCAGAGATGGATCTTACCTCATATACATGATTTAGCGTTGAAGTTAGAGGTAATTTTCCAAAGTTTTGATCAGAGCGTTTTTAGGAACAGCTCCTACAATCATGTTAACTAGTTGAGCTTCCTGAAAAATCATCAGGGTGGGAAGACTGCGGATACGATACTCGTCGGCAAGACTGAGATTTTCGTCCGTATTAACTTTAACGACTTTCACAATACCTTGGTATTGCTTTGCCACTTGCTCGACAGTATAATTCACCATTTTGCACGGACTGCACCAAGGAGCAAAAAAATCAACTAAAACAGGAATCATACTTTCAAGGACTTCTTGCTCAAAAGTGGAGCCTGTCACTTGTGTGATTAAGTTGGCTTTGCGAATACTTGGGAATGATGACATATCTAGATACTCTTGCCGAAAGAGTGTTTGTTAAAAAAAGCCAGCAATTTAGCTCATAAATTTAAGGGGTATAGTTTGAGATTAAACTTAACAAAGTAACAAACTAGGGACAAAATGAAGAATTTTGCCTACAAGTGCTATTTATAACATTTTATTCAGTATTCACACTATTGATTTGATCAGGAAAGGAAATTGGTACTTGTAGCACAGCGAAACCCTGCCAAAATCTGGCGCACACCAGGCTGATACCAGTTGCGAAAACTAGAACGCAGTACCCAAGGACGAGTTGCCCAGCTGCCGCCTTTTAAAACACGGTGCTGCTGGTCAAAATAAACTTGCGAGTACCCTATGTAAGGGTAATACTGGAAGCCCTTGTAACCATCAAACCAGGAAGCCGTCCATTCCCAGACATTTCCTAAAGCATCGTACAAACCATAGGCACTTTGCCCAGTAGGGAAAGTATCTACAGGCGTTGTTCTTTCCATAAAATTATCGTGGTTACAAAGCTCGAGTGTTGGTTGTTCATTCCCCCAAGGATAGATGCGGCGACGATTAGCTTTTGCATCCCAACTGACTGCTTTTTCCCACTCCGCTTCTGTAGGTAACCGCTTACCAACAAACTGCGAATAGGCTTGAGCTTCGTACCAACTGACACCGTACACTGGGTGATTATCCCAAGCTGGATTGTTGCACCAGTAGAGCGGTTGTGTCACCTGCTCAGTTTGTAACCATTCCCAACCAGCTTTAGACCACCAGCGAGGATTTTGATAACCTCCCGCTTCCATGAATGCCAAATATTGCCCACAAGTCACAGGGTAGCGGTCAATACAGTAAGTATCTAAGTATACAATATGCGCTGAACGTTCGTTATCCAAAGCATCAACTGAGCTGTCACCCATCTCAAATTCGCCCCCAGGAATTTCTATCATCTCGGTAAAAGGGGGAGTGGAGGTTAGGGGAGGACGCTTCCGTGCTGCGGGAAGCTCTGTTGTAGACGCCTGGAGGACAACTTCCCCTGGGTTGGTAAGTCTGTGTCGTTCTCTTGGGGGAGAAGTTATCTGATACTCTTGTCTCCTTGGGGACAAGGAGAGTTGTCTTCTCTCCTGCTTGCCCAATTCCAATAAAAATGTAATAATTTCACTGTGTTGGCTTTCGTGCTGAAGTATAAATTGCCAAAGACGCTCTTGCTGCTTTAAATCGGCTAGTTCTAGGTAATCCAAAACTTTTGCTCTGACTGTGTCGAGGTAATGAAGCGTTTTCTCTAATGTTGGTAATTTGACGCGATCGCACTTAGGTAAACCATTAGCGGCAAACAGCTTACGATATTGCGGGAACAAACACGGTAAGTCTGCACTGTGCTCTAGCAGCCACAAAGACTCGGTATAGGCAATATGCCCCAAATGCCATCCAATTGGGCTAAAGTCGGGATGAGCCTGAGCGCAAAAGGTTACTTCGTCGATACCTACAAACAAGGCAAGAGTTTTAGCGCGACACTGGTGGAAGTTACAAGAAATTGTTTCTTTTAAACTAGATTGGCTCAATTCTGATATCACAGTCTTCTCCAACACTGATAATGCTATTTTCAGAACAAGGAATCCAATTTCCAGCAAATAGTGGTTCCGACGCAATGATTACGGACTTGGGGAAAGTTAAATCGTCGCGTAGCCAGTAAAGAGAGGGAGCAGGTGATTGTGTGCTAAAACGAGAAGCAATGAGGCGATGTCCATCACTGATGATGACATTGACAGAGACATAGGTTTGATAACGTTGCGCTAACTCTTGAAGCTTCAGCAAGCTTATGTGTAGAGCCTGCTCTAGACTTTTACCAGGATTAGCTTGCCATTGGTTGAGCAGCAAAGCAAAAATATGTTCAGAGTCTGTCGTTCCCTTTATCCACTGGTAAATTTCATCGTTTAACAGGCTCCGTATTGGTCTGTAGAGTGTTTGCTGAAATTTGTCAATTCGACCATTATGAATGAATAACAGACGCTGGTACTGAAAAGGCTGAGAGTTACTAAAATCAAGTGCTTGACCTGGTGTTGCGCTACGAACATAGGCAAGTGTACACCCTGACTCAATGTAACGGCTGAGGCTTGGCAGGTTAATGTCATTCCAAATGGGTAGTGTACTTTTGTAGGTAAATGGTTCAGTGTCTTTTTGAAGATGATACCACCCAACACCAAAGCCATCAGCATTTACTACCCCAGAGTGCATTTCGCGGGGTTGATAGCTTTGAACGACAAGGGAGTGCTCAGGTTTGTACAGCAGAGGCTCCAAAGAAACAGGTGAACCGAGGTAAGCAAGTAATCGGCACATAAAAGGTATTGGCGCTCCATTGTATAAAGATTAAACTTTTAAGGTGAGATTTTCCTGAATTTGGGATAAATTTCCGCTATATCGACGCTTTTTCTCCTCACTTTGCAAAAATTCTGCCTCTCCATACTTTACAAAAGTTCACATGATTTTGGCGTCATACTTTTGTGTGGTGGTTAGGGAGTAGGTGAGGTGGATATTGGTAATACTTTTAATTGATAACTAACTAACTAATGGCTAATGACAAATGACTAATTATGTAATATATGAAGATTTAAACTGAGGATTTTAGATTTTAGGAGCCAATTAATGTGACTAGAGTTAAACAAATTACCCGCACTAGGTTTAATAAGTGTGAGGTACTAGGAGTCCCGGAAGTGTGGCGATGGAATGGAACTCAGTTAGAAATCCACTTACTTATTGATAATAAATATAGCAATCCTATTTGAGTTGTGAGATTTTTCGTGTTCGCGCAGCGTCTGCGACAGGAGAAGGCTGTCCTTTATGAGACGAATTATGAATTGTAAAGTATGAAATTTTGTATCATTCATAATTTACAATTCATAATTTTTATGATTTCAAACTCCAAGCGGCAAAAGCTAAAGCACCCCAACCTGCAATAAATGCTGCTCCTCCCAGTGGCGCAATTGCTCCTAAAGACTTAACACCACTTAAGCTCAGAGCATATAAGCTACCTGAGAAAATGGCAATACCAATGATGAACAGCCATCCACTTGCTAAAAGGGTAGGCGGAGGTGACTCGATACGACTCAGGAGTAGTGCCACGACTAGCAGTGCTAGAGCATGATACATTTGGTAACGAGCGCCGACTTCAAAAATTTCTAAGGAACGCTCACTTATTCTCTCCTTTAAAGCATGAGAGCCAAAAGCACCTGCGGCAACAGATAAACCACCTAAAATGGCGGCTATGCTCAAAAAAATCTGCATCATGGGGTTAGACAATTTTTGCCAAATTGCTCTTTAAACATAAAAATCGTAAGAGATTCCCCCCTCTTCACTTACCTTAAAGTTAGCATTGAATAATTTAGCTTGCTCATCGAGATATTGCCTTGCATCTGCTGGTGGTAGCTGTGACTGCATAGCAAAGCTTAAAAGAGTGATGCGCCCATTATTTTCTTGAATCATGCGATAAAAGGTGGATTGCATCTGGTCGTTTGCCTGTGCTTTTATCGCCTTTGTTTCCTGCTGACTTTGACGGTATACTCCCAATGCTAGCCATACTCCCAGTACTGATGTAGGTACACCAAAAATTAGACCATGCAATGCAGTGTTATCCAGTACATTAATGGCAGCTTCATTACGAATATCTAGAACATGTTCAACTGATCTCCAATTTGGTATAGTATCCTTCTGCATATCATTTTTCTGCATGACTGCGGAGGCTGATAAAGATAGAAACATGAATCCGAGTGTAAGCAACCAACCCGCAGCCAATTTTTCAGCAGTCTTCATAGTTGTATTTTTCTGATTTAAACCTTGCTTGTGATTCTAACCTCACTTTCCAAGAGCTTCCAATGGGAAAAGGGTGTGGGAAAACAGACTACGGAGAATTTTAGGACTTACGCAAGTGCCATATTTTTTTCTTTGGAGGTTGTCCAGAGTCAAAAGTCACGCATTCCAAAAACCTTGATTTTTGACCCTTGACCCTTGACTCTCATACCAGAAAATATGTGTGCCAGTTGCGTAAGTCCTGAATTTATCAAACACACTCCTCGTGTTTGGTGTATCCCCGTGTCCTCTTCGTTTCCCCTACACTCTACCCCCAACCGACTTATAGCGCTTCTCACTGGAATGAAGTACAAATTTATCTGTGTGCATCTGTGTCCATCTGTGGTTCATTATTTCTTTGTGTACCTTACCCAATTGCAAAGCGCTATATCATGTTGGGATTTTCACTTTACTGGCGTGTTGCTTCCAATAAGCGAGAGAAATAAAAGCGAGTTCGAGTCATAGACTGGCGTTGCACACTAAAGCCATTTCTTGCCAAAATTTTCACTACATCAGCCTCGCGGTGCAAATAAGCGCGAGTCGCTTTACTAGCACCTGGAAAGAAACTACCTATTTTCTTTAACAAACTCAAGGCAAAGGTTTTCGGTGCAAAACTGAGAATGAGGCGTGAGTGTGCTAAAGAACAGAGGTGAGAAATCATCTCATCTGCTTTTTGCTGAGGGTAATGGATGAGAACATCCAAGCAAATCACTGTATGGTAGCTACCGCTTAACGTTTCTAAGTCCTGTACAGCAAATGTAGGATTTTCAGTACCTACGATTGTTAAGGCTCTTTCCTTGCCTTCTTCTACCATTTTTTCAGAAATATCGCTGGCGTAGACCTTTGCTCCAGCTTCCGCCAAGGGTATGCTGAGACTACCCACACCGCACCCAGCATCGCAGATTGATAGACCTGCCAAATTATTATCAGCTTTGAGCCAGCCTAATACCGTATCCACTGTTTGCTGGTGTCCATTGCGAATATCTAACTGGACTTTGTTGACTTCACCATCACCGTAGATTCGTCTCCAGCGGTCAAAGCCAGTGGAATTGAAATATTCTTTTACAATTGTTTTATCGTCGGTTACGTTCATGAAACTTAATTTTCAAGGTTCCCCAATCCATAAAATTACCATGTGTGCGAATCCCAGTAACGGAATATGTGGCAAATGAGTTATCTGTCAAACCCACAATTAATCTATGAATTTTGGAACCACAGATGGACGAGCCAGCGCCTTGCGGGGGTTCCCCCCGTTGTGGCGACTGGTGTACAGATAAACACAGATAATTCAACGGACACTTGCACACCACTTGTGGGACTCGGGGGAAAACCCTTTCGGCAGTTCCTCCTGGGGGAAACCCCCAAGACCGGACTGCCTCACCACGGCAGTTTCCTCATCTGTGTCCATTTGTGTTAATCTGTGGTTTGATTTCCATCTTATTGACTTTTGCAACAGGTCTATTCTTTATTCGTTGCTGAAGAACAACCGCTGCCATGAAAGTTCTTTTGTAGATTCATCCAAATGCCAACGCAATAGCTGACTTGCAGAAGCACCAGAGAGAATTGCCGATAAACTGATTGCACTTCGTGGTGCAATAGTAGCAAGTGCGATTGCTCTTTGTACGTCACATATTCCCCACTTCACTAAATTTTGCACACCCACCAATAAAGGTAAAGTCGTCCCCGATAAAGTTCCATCTGGGAGGCGTGCAGTTCCATTCTTCACTTCAATCTGCCGATTATCCCAAGGATACACTCCATCAGGCAATCCCAGAGGCGCAAGGGCATCACTGACAAGGAAAAGCCCTTGTTCGGGTATCTCCCCTTCGTTGTTTTGAGAAAGGGGAGGAGTGCTGGCGCGTAGTAAAATTTGCAGCATTGTTGGCGAGACGTGCTGACCATCAGCAATGAAACCACACACAACACAAGGATTGACAATTGCTGCTCCCAATAAACCAGGTTCACGGTGGTGTAATGGTGGCATAGCATTAAAAGCATGAGTCACCATTGTTGCACCTAGTTCAAAAGCACGTTGCGCCTCTGCTGCTGTGGCTTGGGAATGTCCTAGACTCACAGTGATACCTAAAGAACGCAAATAAGTTATCACTTCACCAGTTGGATCTAACTCTGGTGCTAGGGTCATGACTTTCACAACATGGGCGTAATTGCCCAAAACTCGCTTGACTTCTTCGAGCTTGAGTGGTAATAGGTATTCGGCTGGGTGCGCGCCACGCTTTTGAGGATTCAAAAATGGTCCTTCTAGATGCACTCCGAGAATTTTGGCACTACCTGTCTCGCCATATTGAGAGGGGTTCATAAAATCAGCGATGACAGCAAGCGCACGCTGAATATTTTCTACCGAAGTTGTAACCAGGGTAGGTAAAAAAGCGTCTACCCCCGCATCCCACAAAAATTGACAGATGTTTACGAGTTGGTGAGCATTTTCCCCTGATAAGTCGGGAAATGCCAATCCCAACGCGCCGTTAATTTGCAAATCCACACCACCTAAGGAAATCCAGTCGCCACCAACATCCAACACTTGCAAGTCAACAGGCGGAACCCGCTTGAGGAGTTTAGACATTGGCAGGATTTGCTCAACTATGCCCTGTGGGTTAACTGAGAGCATCTGCAAATCTGTGTAACTGGGTACTCGAGCGTTGATAATGTCTACATGAGTACCAATGGGGCTTCGTGTTGCTTCGGTCATCACGTCAGCAAGAAGATAGTTCAATCTGACCTGATTTTAGAGGCAATCGGCGATGATCAATCAAAAATCGCGTACTCCCCCAACTTCCCCCACTCCCCCACTCCTATGACTCTTATCGGCATCATTATGGGTAGCGATTCGGATTTACCAACCATGCAAGGTGCGATCGCAGTTTGTGAAGAATTTGGTGTTGCCACAGAGGTAGCAATTATCAGCGCCCATCGTACTCCAGAACGTATGGTGGAATATGCCAAATCTGCTCACCAACGTGGCATTAAGGTCATTATCGCTGGTGCTGGTGGTGCTGCTCATCTTCCAGGAATGGTAGCATCTTTAACCCCGCTTCCTGTTATTGGTGTTCCTGTTCCTAGCCGTCACTTACAAGGTGTTGATTCGTTGTATTCAATAGTACAAATGCCTGCTGGTATACCAGTGGCGACTGTTGCTATAGGTAATGCTAAAAATGCTGGTCTTTTGGCGATACAAATTCTGGCAACTCATAAACCGGAATTATTAGAGAAAGTACAAAAGTATCGTCAAAGCTTGTCAGAAACAGTAGTGGCAAAGCAAGCAAAACTAGAACAACTTGGCTATGAGCAATATCTCAGGAAAATGCAATCAGCAGAGTAATTTGAGTCAAACTATCTACTTTATCAAGGTTATCTGTGAATGACAACTTATGATTTTTTTAATAATGTTTGACTATTCTACATTCTTATTGAGGAATAGCTACAAAGTAACAAGAGTACTTAATTTGAAAGCTTAGAAAAAAAACTGTATTGAAAATTACAGAATGTCAAGATCGCTAATTTTCTTTCTTCGTATTGATTTTTTTATATTCTTTAGACATCTCCAGAAATTAATTGTGTGTTGTCCATAACTCTTGTAGAGACGCGCCATGGCGCGTCTCTACATTGTTTTTCACCAGATGTCTTTTAGTTTTGAAGAAATATTTATAGGTGCTTTGGAATATAGTTGAAGAATGATAACGGCTCAGTATTAAAGCCTTCCTGTTCAGGACGTAAAAACCACCAAGAAGAGGTAAAAAGAAGAATGTAATAGCAAGGAGAAGAAAACTTGTTATTTTGCTGGTTAAATTTTGACTTTTTCGCGAAAACCACTCATTATGCGTCACTAAAGACTGTTGCCGTGATAACGAGACACTTTAGAGGCTATCTTGCGAGGATGAATTGACTCCTTGGAGTATTTACTCCTTTAAAAGATAATTCTTAAAGAGCTAATGAAGTAGACTTGACTGTTTCGGAAAGTACATAATAATTTTTTAAGAATATTCCCATACAGAGGTAGCATCAGTTTCATGACTGTTAACTAGGTGATTTGATATTCTGATTTTCAAACAACCGTTTACTGATAATGAAAATCAGTTAGTTTAAGCAGACAGCTAGCCTGAATCACAAATATCAAAAACGGCTTGTTTAGGTTCAGGCGTTAACTATTCATACTCAACGTGTTTTTCCGATTCAGGATGGTTGAGAGCAAGATGATAAAAATCACAAACAAAAACAAATCAAGAAAAAAAAATAGGCAGCGTTCACCAAAATTGCTAGGTAATGCAGCACAATATAGCTCAAGTGTCAAGAAATTGAATGTTGTCATAAAGCGGTTGTCTCCTAGCTGGCAAGCCTGTATCCCCATAGCTTGTCTAATCGTATTGGCATGGGGTTGTGCAGCAGTGGCTCAAACCCCTGCTCCAGCAGGACCAACCACAGCCGAACTCAAAGTTGCGATTGACACTCTTTGGGTAGCGATCGCCGCATTTTTGGTGTTCTTTATGAACGCCGGTTTTTGTATGTTGGAAACCGGCTTCTGTCGCCAGAAAAATGCTGTCAACGTTCTTGCTAAAAACCTGATTGTATTTGCTCTCGCCACCGTTGCTTTTTGGGCGATTGGCTTTGGCTTGATGTTTGGCGATGGCAATGGGTTTATTGGATTGAATGGGTTTTTCCTCCAAGGTGCAGACAACAGTCCCGCAACAGCAGATGCATATAAAGGCGTTTTCAGCGCTCTGAAATGGGCTGGCGTACCACTGGCTGCGAAGTTTTTATTTCAGCTCGTGTTTGCCGGAACAGCAGCAACGATTGTTTCTGGCGCGGTTGCTGAACGAATTAAGTTTGTTGACTTCTTAATCTTCAGCCTTTTACTTGTTGGTATTGCCTACGCCATTACCGGACACTGGATTTGGGGTGGTGGTTGGCTAGCACAAAGAGGTTTCTTCGATTTTGCTGGTTCTACAGTCGTTCACTCTGTGGGTGGCTGGGCAGCTTTGATGGGTGCAGCATTCCTCGGACCACGTATTGGAAAATATCAAGATGGGCAAATCGTTGCCTTGCCTGGTCACAACATGAGCATTGCCACCTTAGGGTGTTTAATTTTGTGGTTGGGCTGGTTTGGTTTCAACCCCGGTTCAACAATGGCTGCTGACGCGAATGCCATTACTCACATTGCCTTAACTACCAACTTAGCAGGTTCTGTTGGTGGTATTGCTGCTACAGTGACAGCTTGGTTGTATTTAGGCAAGCCAGACCTTTCGATGATTATTAATGGTATTTTGGCTGGCTTGGTTGGTGTTACGGCATCTTGTGCCTACATCACTCTCGGCAGTGCTTTCATCATTGGTCTAATTGCCGGAATTTTGGTCGTTTTCGCTGTCACCTTCTTTGACAGAATCCGTATTGATGACCCAGTGGGAGCGACCTCAGTTCACTTGGTGTGCGGTATCTGGGGTACTCTGGCAGTGGGACTGTTCTCTGTTGGTCCTGGTGTAGCAAAATTCCCCTGGTATACTGACGGTCTTGGTCCTGCCAAGGGTTTATTCGCAGGAGGTGGCTTGGGACCATTCTTTGTTCAGTTGCTTGGTGTTCTCACCGTTGGTGGGATAACCGTTCTCCTCAGCACCATCTTTTGGTTAGCACTCAAGGCAACTTTAGGTATCAGAGTCTCACCAGAAGAGGAGATTGAAGGCTTAGATATCGGCGAACACGGTATGGAGGCTTACAGCGGATTCCTTAAAGAAGCTGGCGCTAATGGATTTACCGAATCAGGTAGCCATAGTACTGGCGTTTCGCGTACAGGAGATTTACCCACAACTTTATAAGTTTTCAGTCGTTAGATTCTCCTACTGATTATTAAGAAGAACACAGAACACAGAACTCAGTAATCAGAATATCCCCACGGATGGAATCCGCTTGATTTGAACGAGGAAAACTTCTTTTTTTCCACGAATCAATTCGCTTGCTTGCAACCAGTTCTCACAGAACCAGAACTCTTAATAAAGCCACGCAGAAAACGCGTTTAACATTCTGAGTTCTGTGTTCTGACGGATGATTCTTTCTTGGTCATACTATATACCCGCCCTCTTCTACTGTTGCCTTTCATAGAGGGGGCGGGTCTTTTACTGCGGTTTTCTGTACTGTATTGCTTTGTTGATATACACAAAATCATCAATCTTGACAACGATAAAAAGTAGTATATTTTTTATTAAACTTTCCAGTAAGTCAAAATTTCGTAACATTTCATACGGAATAAGAGTATTAAACAATGCTCAAATCTATATACCTAACAAACTAGTTGGTGCTTCGGAACAAAAACAAGTGTTGAAAAAAGTTTTGATCATTGGGGTTATGACCCTACTACTTCTGGGTGGACCCTTGATGGGCAAGGTCTTCGCTGCACCCAATGATGTTAACGCGGCGATTTCTAATGCTCAAACGGCTGCTGATACAGCGTTTATGCTGCTCTCATCTGCCTTGGTGCTGCTGATGACACCCGGACTGGCGTTTTTCTATGGTGGATTTGTGCGATCGCGCAACATCCTCAATACCCTGATGATGAGCTTTGTACTGATGGCAATTGTAGGCGTTACCTGGATTTTATGGGGCTATAGCCTCGCCTTTGCTCCAGGGAACGCCATCATCGGTGGATTGCAGTGGTTTGGTTTGAATGGTGTCGGATACGAAGTCACCGATTATCTCAAGGGGTCAAATCCCGCTGAGGTGCTTTCCTATGCTCCGACTATTCCCCATCAGGCATTCATGATTTACCAAGCCATGTTTGCCATTATCACCCCAGCACTGATTTCTGGGGCGATCGCAGAACGGATGAGCTTCACCGCTTACTCTTTGTTTGTCTTGCTGTGGTCAACATTTATTTACAGCCCCCTTGCCCATATGGTTTGGGCTAAAGGTGGATTGTTAGGCTTATATGGTGGCTGGGGTGCGCTTGACTTTGCTGGCGGCACAGTCGTCCACATTAGTTCTGGCGTTTCTGCTCTCGTAGCCGCGATCGTCCTCAAACCTCGCAAAACCTATCCTGACCGTCTCAGCCCTCCTCACAATGTTCCCTTCATTTTGCTGGGCGCAGGCTTGCTGTGGTTTGGCTGGTTTGGCTTCAACGCTGGTAGTGCCTTGGCTTCTGGTGCATTGGCAACAGCCGCTTTTGTTGCCACTAATACTGGTGCGGCAGCAGGGGCTCTAACCTGGCTGATTCTGGAAAAGGCATTGCGCGGCAAACCAACGGCTGTTGGGGCAGCTACAGGAGCAGTGGCAGGTTTGGTGGGCGTTACCCCAGCAGCAGGATTTGTCACGCCAGTGGCAGCAATCTTAATTGGTAGCATGACTGCTGTTGTTTGCTTCTATGCCGTTAGCTTCAAGCACAAGTTGCAAATTGATGATGCCTTAGATACATTTCCCGTGCATGGCGTCGGCGGTACAGTGGGAGCGATTCTCACAGGCATCTTTGCTACCACAACAGTCAACTCTGCAGGGAAAAATGGCTTGTTATATGGCAATCCAGGTCAGATGATCACACAAATCGGAGCAATTGTTGTTGCCTACATCATCGCTGCGGTTGGGACCTGGATCATTTTGAAACTTATCGATGTCACAGTTGGTCTGCGAGTCAAAGAAGAAGCTGAATTCCAAGGCTTGGATATCAACGAACATGGTGAAGAAGGTTACAACGAGGAGTTCGGAGAGCGCGTCAATCTCAGCAGCAAGTAGTAGGATTTGATCTGAGTCAAAGATTTGGTAAGTCTAGCCACTCGTGTCTAATCCTGCAAAAACCTTTCCAATCTGGGCATTTTTCTCTCTACTAACCAACATTGTTCTCATGTTAGCGATCGCCCTGCTCATTTATCGACAGCAGGGATTGACCGCTTTTTTTGCGACAGAAACTTCCCCTGCACAACTCAAGCCCGACAGTCAAGGTCAAGCTGTTACACCTGAGTTAGGTTCGCGTCACAAACTGAATTATCAGCAATGGGTAGACGTTCTTAGACAAGAAGCCAAAGTAGCTGCCCAAAAGCGACCTCAGCATTTAACAATACTGGTGGGAGATTCTTTGAGTCTGTGGTTTCCTGCTGAGTTATTACCCCAAAATAGAACTTGGTTAAATCAAGGACTTTCTGGGGAAACTAGTACAGGATTATTAAAAAGATTAGAATTATTTGACTCCACCCAACCAGAAACAATTTTTGTGATGATTGGCATCAATGACCTGATTCGAGGGGTCAGTGATGAGACAATTTTAAAAAATCAGCGGCAAATTATGCGTTATCTCAAAAAGGTGCATCCACAGACGCAAATCGTTGTGCAGTCGATTTTGCCGCATGGAGGAGAAGACGCAACTTGGGAAGGGCGAGAAAAACTTTTGGAGATTTCCAATAGTCGTATTCGCCGATTGAACCAGAAATTGCAAGCGATCGCCCAAAAAGAAGGCGTGAAATATTTAGATTTGTATCCGTTGTTTGCTCACAAGCAAGGTCTTCTGCGTCCTAAACTCAGTACTGATGGGTTACATCTAAATTCACAAGGTTATCTGGTTTGGAGTTCTGCTCTACAGTTGTATAGTCAAATGCAACTGCAAGCACAGCGTGTTCGCTGACCAAGACTGGGGGTATAGGGGTTTAGGGGTGTATGGGTGTGGGGTGTATGGGTGTAAGTGAAAAAAATAATTCACATGGATTAGTTTGTTCGCTTCTTCCCCCTACACCCCCTTACACCCTTACCCCCTTACACCCCTGATTGTTGACGCGCACAGGGGAAGACACGGGGACGCAAAGAAGCAAAACATCTCCGTGTCCTAATTTGCGTCTTTGCACGAGACAATAAAAAATGGCAATTTCAGACGAAAAAGAAAAAACAATGGATACCAAAGCTTTTAAACGTTCTCTGCAACATTCAGAAAATTACCATCGTAAAGGATTTGGTCATCAAGCAGAAGTTGCGACTCAGTTGCAGTCTGAGTATCAAAGCAATTTGATTCAGGAAATTCGCAATAACAACTACACTCTGCAAAGGGGAGATGTCACCATCCAGCTAGCGCAAGCCTTTGGGTTTTGTTGGGGTGTAGAACGTGCTGTAGCGATGGCTTATGAAACTCGCAAACACTTCCCCACGGAACGCATTTGGATTACGAATGAAATAATTCACAATCCTTCTGTCAATCAGCGGATGCTGGAAATGGAAGTAGGATTTATCCCCGTTGAAGGAGGTAAAAAAGACTTTTCTGTTGTCGAGTCTGGTGATGTTGTTATTTTACCAGCTTTTGGGGCAAGTGTTCAAGAAATGCAGTTGCTGAACGAGAAAGGTTGCAAAATTGTTGATACAACTTGCCCTTGGGTTGCTAAAGTTTGGAATACTGTTGAAAAGCACAAAAAAGTCGATTACACATCAATTATTCACGGTAAATATAAGCACGAAGAAACTGTTGCTACGAGTTCCTTTGCTGGGAAATATCTGATTGTGCTAAATATGCAGCAAGCAGAATATGTTGTTAACTATATTTTGAATGGAGGAAACCGGGAGGAATTCTTAGCAAAATTCAGTAAAGCTTGCTCCGCTGGATTTGACCCCGATAAAGATTTAGAACGGGTAGGTATTGCTAACCAAACCACAATGCTCAAAAGTGAAACCGAGCAAATAGGGAAACTGTTTGAGCGGACGATGATGCAAAAGTATGGTCCCACTGAATTGAATAACCATTTCCAAAGCTTCAATACCATTTGTGATGCAACCCAAGAACGCCAAGACGCAATGTTGGAGTTAGTACAACAAAAAGTAGACTTAATGATAGTCATTGGTGGGTTTAATTCATCGAATACCACACAGTTGCAACAGATTGCAGTAGAGCGAGGAATTTCTTCTTATCACATCGATAGTGAAGCGCGAATTCTATCAGGAAATCGCATTGAACATCGGGAATTAGATGGCAATTTGAAAGTCACAGAAAACTGGTTGTCAGATGGGGAAATTGTCGTCGGAATTACCTCTGGTGCTTCTACGCCAGATAAGGTTGTAGAAGATGTGATTGACAAGATTTTGGAATTGAAGGCGACAGCGGCGGTGGTTTAATACCGAGTTGCGTTCATAGCTGCAACTACCCCCCGCCCCTCTCCTTGCTAAGGAGAGGGGTGCCCGGAGGGCGGGGTGAGGTTTTTGAATTCAACTTAGTATAAGCGTTAAAATTATAACAATTAAGTTTTCATTTATTAATTCGCCCATATCCTTATGACAGGCGCTGAACCATTAATCACAGGATTACTCACTCAAGCAGTTAGTGGTGTAGCTGTCCCCATTTTCCAGACTATCTGGGGAGGCGGAGGTAGGGTTCTCGGTCTTTTTGGTAAAAACTTGGATGAACGAATCCAACACATCAAGTTTGTATCTCAGCAGTATGAAAAGAACTACAAAGAGCGTCATGGCATCCTGAAAGTATTAGGTATGCGGCAGCCTGTGGAATTAGAATCGGTGTATACTGCTGTGCAATTTTTGGATGATCAGGCTCTCCGTAGTTTTGAATCGATTGATACTTTAGCAGAGGGTTATCGCCAAGCTCAAAAACGGAGTTTTCAGACGCAAGATTGCGTAAAAAAAGATGGACTGAAAGTTGCTAATGAAAAGCAATTCTTGATGGTACTTGGTGGACCAGGTGCAGGTAAATCCACATTTTTACGACGGATGGGACTGGAAGCACTCAAGGGGAAGAAAAAGGCATTCAAGCATGAATGTATCCCGGTTTTTATTGAATTGAAAGGCTTTGCTTCTAGCGAAATCAATATTGAACAAAAAATTGCTGAGGAGTTTGGTAATTGTGGCTTTCCCACACCTGAACAATTTACAACTAGGGCGTTAGAACAAGGCAAATTACTGGTTTTGCTGGATGGACTAGATGAAGTACCCACAAAGAATATGAATGAGGCTATTCGCCAAATTCAAAACTTTGTTGACCGCTACGATCAAAATCGCTTTATCGCTTCTTGTAGGGTAGCAGCTTATCGCCACAATTTTCGCAGGTTTACAGATGTCGCAATAGCAGACTTTGACGACGTGAAAATTGAAAACTTTATTAACAATTGGTTCCGAAGTGAACCAAATACAGGTAAAGACTGCTGGGAAAAACTAAATAGCCCTGAACACACAGCAGCAAAAGAGCTAACTCAAACACCATTATTGCTGACATTAATATGTTTACTTTATCAACGTTCTCGCAAATTTCCTACAAACCGAGCGACACTTTATGAAAGAGCATTGCGAGTTTTATTAGAAGAATGGGCAGCGGAAAAAAGCATTCCTCAAGAAGACCTTTACAAGGGTCTGGATACTAAACGTAAGGAAATGATGCTTTCGGAAATTGCCCATGATGCTTTTCAAGAAGACCGCTTATTTTTGCCGCGTCGGGAAATTGCCGACAAAATTGAAAACCTGCTGAAGGAAATGCTACCCGATGAGAAGTTTACTCGTGGGGAAGATGTTCTCAGGTCAATTGAAGTACAACATGGGGTCTTAGTAGAACGGGCAGAGGGTATTTACTCATTCTCCCATTTGACACTGCAAGAATATTTAACAGCACAATATATTGATGACCATCGGCAAGTTGAAAAATTGGTGCGTGAACACCTAACTGATGAACGTTGGAAAGAAGTGTTTTTACTTGTGGCTGGTTTAATGCCCGGTGGGGCAGATGAGTTGCTGTTGGCGATGGAAAAAGAAGTTCAAAAGTATATCAATACTTCTAAGTTGCAAGACTTACTGAGATGGGCAGAACAGGAAACTGCTGGATCGCAAGGGGATATTAAACCTGTGGGCAAACGTGCGATCGCCTACGCCTACGCCTACGCCTACGCCTACGCCATCGCCATCGCCATCGCCTACGCCATCGCCATCGCCATCGCCTACGCCATCGCCATCGCCATCGCCATCGCCAACGCCATCGCCATCGCCATCGCCAACGCCAACGCCAACGCCAACGCCAACGCCAACGCCAACGCCAACGCCAACGCCATCGATGAGTTTATTAAGCAGGCGAAACATTTGGAAAATATAAAAATTTTCAAAGCTGTCAACTTCTCAGTGCTGATTGCCCGACTCACAGAACTTAAAGCTCAAATTCCTGATGATAAACAGCCTCAAGAACTGCGCCGAGCATTTTTTAAACGCCTGCTACAAACTTGGCTTGATGCATTTCATCTTACCTTAGAAATGGTCAATTTATCTAAGCAAGAATTGCAGGCACTAGATAATTATTTTTACGCCAATTACCTGATCATCCAATGCAAAGAAGCAGCAGTGCGGGTGTCGCCCAAAACCTGGGAAGATATTGAGGAGCGAATGTTGTTAGTTCCGGGCAACTAAAAACACGAACGTCTGCTCAGAACTGCTAAATCTGCCAAATTGGCAACAACTTGGATAAGGGAAAAGTATTATTTCACTTAGTCATCTTTAGTTTGACGACTTATACCAAGCCCAGCTTTTAGCTGGTGCTTTTTTATTTTTTGTTAGTCTAATCGCAGGCAGATGATCAAGGCTTTTTTATAAGGCTATCACGCAAAGCGTAGTCTTAGAGGCGTTAGAGCAAAGTCCAGCGCCGCAAGCGATGATCGCTATCACCTGATCGACAGACGCAAATCAATGCGATCGCGCCCGTTTCTCGGAATCATCCTAGTTGATACGTAACAGCCCAGCCCCTGATTATACAGGGGCCTTTTTTTTAACACCAAATGTGCTCCATCTGTGCTGGTCATTATTTTTGCTCTTGAGCGAGTTTTTTGACAATACCAAAAGGCTGAAAAGATTTGAAAAAAGATTGACTCAGTCTTGACGGCAATATTTGAGACAAGATCTAAATAGCTATGGTTCCTTACTGGTGCGTTTGTAGTTAGCACGAAGAGCGCTAAAGCACTTACTACAAATTAAAACGCTGTACTGAGTGCCTGTGTGGTTCAACATAACTTATCCCTTGGGAAGAGGTATTGTAACGAAATTGCAATAACAATCAAGTTTATGTAATGCTTTATTCGTTGACACAGCTTTAAACTCCTAATGCACACACTTGAGAAAAAGTCAACTAAAAACACCTGGGCAAAAGCCCTTGCCCAACCCGCAAAGGAATTCTCCCCCACTCAACTGCAAATTCTCTCTGGCAAAATACCTGAAGGCTTACGCGGTACACTCTACCGCAATGGTGTGGCGCAGCTAGAGCGCGGTGGTATCGGCGTGGGACACTGGTTTGATGGAGACGGTGCAATTCTTGGTGTGCATTTTACCGATGCAGGTGTAACTGGAGTTTATCGTTACGTACAAACGGATGGTTACAAAGAAGAAGCAGCAGCAGGTAAACTGCTTTATGGCAATTATGGCATGACTGCACCGGGACCATTTTGGAATAAATGGCTCAAACCAATTAAGAATTCTGCTAATACCTCAGTGCTGGCGTTACCAGATAAATTACTAGCACTTTGGGAAGGCGACAACCCCCACGCCCTCGACTTGCAAACGCTCCACACTTTGGGCAAGGATGATTTAGGAGCGTTGAATAATGGATTGCCTTATTCCGCTCATCCCAAAGTTGACCCCAAATCTGGCTCGATTTTTAACTTTGGCATTTCTCCTGGATTGAATGGGGTACTAAATATTTACAAGAGCGATTCTACAGGTCAAGTTCTGCAAAAAACCTCGTTTGAACTTGATGGTTTCCCTTTGATACATGATTTTGTCCTAGCTGGGCAATACCTAGTGTTTTTCCTTCCTCCACTGCGATTAAATGCCCTACCAGTGTTAAGTGGATTTAGCTGCTACGGTGATTCTTTTGAGTGGAAACCGCAGCTAGGGACTCAGTTTCTTGTCTTTGACCGCGAAACTCTATCTCTGGTCAGCCGTGGCGAAACTGAACCTTGGTATCAGTGGCATTTCGGTAATGGATACGTAGATGATAGTGGATTGGTTATTGTCGATGTCGCGCGCTATGAAGACTTTCAAACCAACCAATATCTTAGGGAAGTAGCAACAGGCGAGACTCACACCCCAGCTGTGAGTACACTATGGCGAGTACAGCTTGACCCTAAAGCGGGTCAGGTACAAGCAATTCAGGAAATCATGGATCGCCATTGTGAATTTCCGATTGTACCACCGCAAGACCAGGGATACAGGACTCGCCATACTTATCTCACCGTGCATCGCCAAGGGGTGGATAATAGGAAAGAGATATTTGGGGCGATCGCCCGTTTCGACCACAAAACTGACACCCTCACCATTGCTGACTGCGGCGAAAATCGCTATCCCTCGGAACCTATATATGCCCCAAATCCTCAAAATCCTGAACAGGGATGGATAATCACAGTTGTCTACGATGGCAATTCTGATAGGAGTGAAGTTTGGGTGTTTGATGCCGATAAGCTAGATGAGGAACCCCTTTGCAGATTAGGACTACCCAGCGTTATTCCTCACAGCTTCCACGGTACTTGGAAAGGAGCTTAATGTTTGCCAAAATATGGGGAAAACTTCCTTGATACCCAAACGAAGCAACGAAGAAGTTTTCCCCATCAAACTACTATCTACTTTCTAGTAATGTAGAGGGAACCACTGTTAGAGGAACCGAGAGAACCAGAACTGGAAAGATTTGCAATCAAGTTTGTGTTATCCAAAGTCACGCTACCCGATACCTCAGCGTCACGATAGGCACCGGCGGAGCGATAATTTGAGGTGTAACCTGGTCCTTGAGAGTGGCTGTGGTAGTTGCCACGATATGTATCACCTGTACCCGTCCACGTCAAATCTACGTCTGCGGTTTTGGTATTCCCTGAGGAATAATCAGTGACTGTGAAGGTGCCTTTCAAAGTGGCAGATTTCAGTGAATTGTTGATTGTGAAAGTTGCACTTTGACTAGACCCATAACCAGACGACCCTGTTCCGTTGCAGTAGTTATAGTTGGAATAGTACAGGTTAGCTTCTTTTTGGGAAGTTGGAGCGCCTGGTTCACTCTTGGTGATATTGTCAAAAGCATAAACATAGACGGAGGTCGAGCTACAGCCATCATACTGATAAAACGAGGCAGAAGCGTTCTCCCCCTTGAATTGGTATTGGTCTGTGGTAGCGGCTAGTGCTGGAAGACTAAGGCTAACCAAGGTCAAAGCGGCTCCAAATATTGCTGTTTTCATCGTTTTTCTCGATCTCCAGATTCCAACTGAGATACAACCTGTAACTGCACAAGTTTGGCACAACCTAATCTAAGTAGTGTGAAATTTGTACAAAGATTACGTTTATTTACGTAATATTCCACCACAGCCTCCGCGTCCCCGTGTCTATCTTCACCGACAATTTTGGGTGGTCGAGTAGTAGCGCAGGCTGGCTGAATGAGCAGGCTGCCCTATCAAACCAGATAGATGAGAAAAATTTATAATTTATCAAGGTAATACGCTATTTATTCTTCTGTATAGTTAACCATGACCACTTCACCCCGTCGCTATCACATTACTACCTTCGGTTGCCAGATGAACAAAGCCGACTCAGAGCGGATGGCTGGCATCTTAGAAGACATGGGCTTTGAGTGGTCAGAAGACCCGAATGATGCAAATGTCATTCTTTACAACACTTGCAGTATTCGGGATAATGCTGAACAAAAAGTATATTCTTATCTCGGTAGACAAGCGAAACGTAAGCACGAGCAACCAGACCTTACCTTGATTGTTGCAGGTTGTGTTGCCCAGCAGGAAGGCGAAGCATTGTTGCGGCGCGTGCCAGAATTAGACATGGTGATGGGACCACAACACGCCAACCGCTTGAAAGATTTGCTACAACAAGTGTTTGATGGCAACCAAGTTGTCGCAACTGAGCCAGTCCACATTATGGAAGATATCACCAAGCCGCGACGAGATACCACTGTGACCGCTTGGGTGAATGTGATTTACGGCTGTAACGAACGCTGCACTTACTGTGTCGTTCCCAATGTACGAGGTGTTGAGCAATCTCGTACACCAGAAGCAATTCGGGCAGAAATGGCAGAACTAGGGCGACAAGGTTACAAAGAAGTTACCCTACTGGGTCAAAATATTGACGCTTATGGGCGGGATTTACCAGGAGTGACGCCACAAGGTCGCCATCTGCACACCTTGACAGATTTGCTTTATTATGTACATGATGTGCCCGGAATTGAGCGGATTCGGTTTGCGACATCTCATCCGCGTTATTTCACCGAACGCCTAATCAAAGCTTGTGCAGAATTACCCAAAGTGTGCGAACACTTCCATATCCCCTTTCAATCTGGGGATAACGAAGTATTAAAACGGATGAGTCGGGGTTACACTCACGAGAAATATCGCCGGATCATTGAAACAATTCGGCAGTATATGCCGGATGCATCAATTAGTGCTGATGCTATTGTGGGTTTCCCAGGAGAAACAGAACAACAGTTTGAAAACACTCTGAAACTGGTAGAAGATATTGGCTTTGACTTATTGAATACAGCCGCATATTCGCCACGTCCGGGAACACCAGCAGCGGTGTGGGATGAACAATTGAGTGAAGAGGTGAAGAGCGATCGCCTGCAACGGCTCAATCATCTCGTTAATATTAAAGCAGCCGAGCGATCGCACCGTTACATGGGACGCATTGAAGAAGTGCTGGTAGAAGACCAAAATTCCAAAGACAAAACTCAACTGATGGGACGCACTCGTGGAAATCGTCTCACCTTCTTCATTGGGGATATCAAGGAATTGAAAGGTCAGTTGATTAAAGTAAGAATTACCGAAGTTCGTGCTTTTAGTTTAACGGGTGAACCCGTGGAAGTGCCGGAAGCTGTATTAATTCCTAGCTGAACTGCACAAGCGAATTCATGCACAGTCGTCCAGCGCAAACCTCATTCGCTGTCTCCAGTCATGATAAGTATAAGAAGTATTACGAGTTCAAAAAAATAATAAGCAAAAAGCATGGATAACACAAACAAAGATAATTCGGCTCAGAATACAACAGATACTGAAGCGAACATTATTTCTCAGCCATCATCTAACGAATCAAAACCAATTCCTAAAACAATTGACATAGATGGTCAACGTCCGGTTGATCCAACTTCTTTTGAGGTTAAAGATACCTACGACATAGATGGTCAACGTCCAATTGTTTCAAGTGATATTCAGATTCAGGAAACAATTGATATAGATGGTCAGCGCCCAATTGCCAAGAGCAATTTTCAGGATCATGATATCATAGCTGTAGACGGTAAGCGTCCGATTGACAAGAGTGATTTAGAGGTTAGGGATACTCTCTATATAGACGGTCAACGTCCAATTGCTAAGAGTAAGTTTCAAGTTGAGGGTACTCTTGAGGTAGATGGTAGCCGTCCAATCACTTCAAATAACACTGAAAAGTCTGAAATTACAACAGATTATGTAGACTAAATTCACGCGCTTGATGTTAGTGGAAAGCTTTTTCGTTGACAAGCTAGCGCTCATTCGTATGGGTTTTACCCCCGTAACAATTGGGCGCTACTGGCATGAAAATTGGAGTAACTCCCGCTCGTTGTGCTAGGCTATCTGAATTTAACGTGTGACAGAGGTATTTCAGATGACCAAGCTGCGGGTGGGATTGCTTTTTGGTGGTCGTTCGGGAGAGCATGAAGTTTCTATAAGTTCCGCACGGGCGATCGCTAGAGCCTTGAGTGATGAGCAAAATGTTAATAAATATGAAATATTGCCTTTCTATATCCAGAAAGATGGACGTTGGTTAGCAGGGGATGTACCGCAACAAGTCTTAGAATCAGGAACACCTCTGCAATCGCCGGATTCTACTCCTGATCATGAATTATCAGTGACCAAACCTCAACCTCCTAACCGTTGGCAATATCCTTCCCAAGTTGCACAAGTCGATGTGTGGTTCCCTATTCTCCATGGTCCCAACGGTGAAGACGGCACAATACAGGGATTACTCAGCTTAATGCAAGTCCCCTTTGTTGGTTCTGGAGTGTTAGGTTCGGCGGTGGGAATGGACAAAATTGTTATGAAAACAGTCTTTGCCCAAGCAGGATTGCCGCAGGTCAAATATATGGCGTTAAATAGAACGCAAATTTGGTCGAATCCTTGTGTTTTTCCCAAACTTTGTGATGAAATTGAGGCAACTTTGGGCTATCCCTGCTTTGTTAAGCCTGCGAATTTGGGTTCATCGGTAGGCATTGCCAAAGCGCGATCGCAGCAAGAATTAGAAGCTGCATTGGATAACGCCGCCAGCTACGACCGCAGGATAATCGTGGAAGCTGGAGTTATAGCACGAGAATTAGAATGTGCCGTTTTAGGAAATGATACTCCTAAAGCTTCAATTCTAGGTGAAATCACTTACGAAACAGATTTTTATGACTATGAAAGTAAATATACACAAGACAAGGCAGATTTACTGATTCCAGCACCCGTACCCGAAGCTGTAACTTATCAAATTCAGGAAATGGCTTTGCAAGCGTTTGCAGCCGTTGATGCTGCTGGATTAGCAAGGGTAGACTTTTTCTACGTAGAAGCCACAGGAGAAGTTTTCATCAACGAAATCAACACTTTACCAGGCTTTACAGCAACAAGTATGTATCCGCTACTCTGGGCGCATAGCGGTGTCTGTTTCCCTGAATTAGTTGATAAATTAATCCAACTTGCTCTTGAGAGACATTCTGTCCCAACAAAGGAAGAGGAGAACTGATTTACAGTATTTATGCTGGGAATAGTATAAAAAGTGACCAATTTCTAGTAGAAAAATATCGGATTGAGTAGCTTTTGTTAAAAAAAATATACTTAAATAGGATATGTTTCTACGGATACTATCATCGTTAACCCTTCAGTACAATCAAGAACTGAAGGGTACAAATTAGTAAGGCAACTATGGAAAATACCCAGAGTGTACAGCAGCCGTTATCCCCAGCAGAAGCACCTATACCCGAGTCCCAGAAGAGAATCCCAGAACGAACAGGGAGCAAGAATCCTCTGCTACATCTGCATATACATTATCCTTGGCTATTGCCAACTGGCTTGTTAGTGATTTTTTTAGGTACAAGTTCCCTTGCCTTGTACAGCCTGAGTTATGCAGGGCGTATGGAACCGGAAGAAGCAGAAATAGCAGAAGCTGAGGTTGTCGAACCAATTAAAACACCCTCTGGAACAACCAATTCTACACCTTTATGGATAGTGGCTGCTATTGCTCTAAGTTGTGCTAGTGGTAGCTTAATATTATTCCTACTGCTAAACCGTCCAGCGCAGCGTCAAAAGGTCAAGAATCATATCAATCGCTATCAAGCACACTTCGCAAAACATCGCCCAAGAATAAAACCCCCGTCTTCCCAAAATCTCCCAGTTTTTGAGTCATCACAAGCAAGGACACCCGTTGTAGTCATGCCAGATAAAACAGAACCCGTAGTCACAGTTTTATCACCAGAGCAAAGCGTCTCAATGGGTCAGGATAAAGAATCTTTAGCAAGTATGTTAGATATACGCAAACATACTCCATTGTCTTCAATCTTACGCAAGAATTAATACAAATTATTCATTTGTCATTCATAATCATCGGTTTCAATCACGAATTACCAAGACATAGGGAAGATGGAACCGGCTATTCATCGTGTTAATGCGCCTGATGTGCCATCGCTTCACCAAATCATATTGGCATGCGGTTTCGACTTGAAAAACCGCTTCGGGCTTCATCACTGGTTATCACCAATCTATCCACTTGAGCAAATGCTTCAAGACGCAGATAAGCATGAGGTTTATGCACTTACAGTGGGTGAGAATCTAGTTGGCACCTTTACACTGGAGATGACGGCAGAGGTTCCATTAACCTATATCAAGTATGGAAAGATTATTTGGCAAGTCTTAAATGTTCCTGCTGTGTACGTATATAAACTAGCAATACTTCCAACTTGGCAAGGACAAGGACTGGGGATGTGGTGTATGGAAGTTATTGAGAGACTCGCCACCGAGCAAGGTTATCACGCTGTGCGGTTGGATGCAGTAAAAACGCATCACCAGCTCTTGTCATTCTATCAAAACCGAGGGTATCGGCGGGTGGGAGAACTGATTTTCAACTCAGATGTATGGATTGATTCGATTGTCTTTGAGAAGGTTTTGGTGAGAGACGGGGAATAAGCTTTCTGGGTAGATAAGGTCATCCTTATCTATAGTTTTCTCAGTTGACTCAAATACAAAACCTAACACCCTAGTACAGCGCAGCGGAAATAAAGCTACCCTTCCAAAGCAGCGAAAAGCCCACTTACAGCGGTTTTCAAATCAATGAACCACATCTGCACTCATTTCAATCTCTGTAGAGACGCGCCATGGCGCGTCTCTACAATGTGGTCTATTTACCCGAAAATTGCTGTAATCAGCTTTTTGACTTTTGACTTTTGACTTTTGACTTTTGACTTCCGCGCAGCGGTACTAGCCCCCTGACCCTCATCCCCAACGCCAGACGAATGAAGGGGTGTGACCCATCATCAATTTATATAAGAATAAGGGGTGTAACCCATCATTTATTTACTTAAATTAAGGGGTGTAACCCCACATTAAATTGTGAAACAAATAAGGATAAAATCAAGCTAGAGAGCGATTTTAACTATAACTAAAGCTAGCTCATAGTGAAGATGATGAAAAACAAAAAAAAGAGGAATGATTGGAATTCCATGTCAATTTGTGATGTGTTTGACAGTTTATAAAAGAAATAAAAGACTTGCCAAAATGGCAACCAATCTATGAGCAAGTCAGTTAAATTAAAGAAGGTAAACGACTTCAAGGGTGTTGTTATCAGGGTGTATCACATATTAAATTAAATGTGATACACTTTCTACCAAAGAATCCCAAAGACAAATAGTAAAGTATATCTTTAAATGATGTACTTACTATTTGTCAGGACAAGGAAATATCAAGAATTAGGTTTACATTTACCGCAACAGGAATATTCAGCCTGTACTGGCGTTGTCGCTGACCTGCACATTAGCCCCCTAAATCACTGGCAGCGTCTGTACATATTCCTGTCTCTTCAGCGGTAAATGGTAGTGGGAGTGTGATAGCGTTTGGTATGCTTGCTCCCACTCTTTTTTTCTTAATCGAGTTGTTGTTAGCTGGTTAAATGCTGCTATGCTGCATGTATTAAGTCGTGGCAAGTGGGGGAAATGCAGAATAAAAATGACATTTTGACCTAATAAAAATGACATCCTGACATTATAGTTATTACAGGAATTTTGTACGTAATTGCCGGATAGTGACAGCGATCGCAAGTATCAACTATTAATCAACAAGTTCGAGATTCAGTTAGAAAAAGCAGTGAAACAGGACAATAAACAGCAAATATCAGATTTTGTGGTTATAGGAAGGGATGATCGAGACCAAAGCTACCTGATCTTGCAGTACAAGGTAACACAAATCAGGGAGGCTCAAGTGTGCTGGTGTTACGCTAATCAGCCTATAACAGTGGGAGAAGTGGTTCGCGGTAAATTGCTTCCCCCAAACAATCCAAAGGAAATTTGGGATGAATTACTGACCTTACAACATCAAGCAGACTCTCTACCCACACTGCTGGTGGAGTAGCCAATAAACTCTATTCCGTTCGTCTTGGGATCATCACTTAGAATTTAGATAGTATTCATTTCCACCCCATATCAACAAGTTGGTGGAGTAAAGCAAGATTGTTCATAGTCAACATCAATTTAACCTATGGTTCATCCTTGCAACATATCTTTATATTGACAAATATCCTTTTAGTATACTGCCGTAAGTCAAATCACAAGCTTAGATATATACATAACCCAATGATTCGGCTCAACAAGCGCCTTCTCAACAGGTGCTTGTTGCCGACACTCATCTTCTGTCCTGTATGATCGCGATGGGGTGTTATGTCACAAGATACTTTTTCACCAGTAGCAGACAAAAAATTTAGAAATAAAAAAGGCAAGTCACTTCCTCCAAAGCTGATCATTAGGCTGGGAAAGTTTGTCTGGACAACTCTTTGGCACATGATGATGTCGAAACTAGCCCCCCGCAATAAATCAGGAGAATACCTGCGACCCAACAGCCAATTCCGAAACTTTATTGGAACGCAGGAAGGCAACCTGTACCAACCAGCAACCGGGCGCTACAATCTCATAGTTGGGCTGGGTTGTCCTTGGGCACATCGTACCCTTGTTGTTCGAGCGCTCAAAGGACTTGAAGAAGCGATATCGGTAACAATTGTGTCACCTTCTCCAATGGAAGGAGGTTGGGTGTTCAACGAGGAATATGAGGGTTGCCGTACGCTTGCTGAACTCTACGAAGTAGCAGAACCTGGCTACAGTGGACGCTTTACAGTGCCTGTGTTGTGGGACAACCAGACAAAGACCATTGTCAACAACGAGAGTGCAGAGATTATTGTCATGCTGAACTCAGAGTTCAACGAGTTCGCTAAAAATCCCACGCAAGACCTCTACCCACAGGAACTCAAAGAAAAAATTGACCAATGGAATGAGAAAATTTACACAAGCGTGAACAATGGCGTGTATCGTTGTGGCTTTGCCCAGACACAGGAAGCGTATGATAAAGTTTGTGATGAGTTGTTTGCCACTTTAGATGAAATTGATACAACTCTTAATGCCAGCCGATTCTTGTGTGGAAACATTCTCACACTGGCAGATGTCCGTTTATTCACAACGTTATTCCGTTTTGATACTGTGTACTACTTGCTCTTTAAGTGTAACCGCAGAAGAATTCAGGACTATCAGAACCTAGGAGCTTACCTGCGTGAGCTGTATCAGCTTAGAGGCGTTGCTGACACCTGCGACTTGGAAAGTGTAAAGCAGGACTACTATGGAAATCTGTTCCCGCTTAATCCAGGCGGTCTTATCCCCTCCGGACCAGATCCGAACTTCCTCAAAGAACCACATGGTCGAGACAATATCGGCAAGCAAGCAAATCTTGTCTAAAAAGTTCCTATTCTGGCTTCAAGGTAGTACTGACACTCACCCAACAAGCACTCATCAAAGCCTCTTGCATCGCTTTTTCATCGCTAAATGTCTGCTGTAGAAGCCGTCCCTCATAAACCAGATCTACCTCACTATGCTGAAATGGCCAGGGAGATACTGCTAAGAGATTATGGTTATCTTTAACCTCTTTCAACGTGAGTTTGAGAGTGGTTTCACCGTCACTCATTGGTACTTGAGCTACGTGTGCTTCAGAAGTAAATCCTTGACATAAAATTATTGATAGTGCGTCCCATGTAGCTACCAGCTTTCTATTGCGCGAAATCACTTCCGGTGTTGTGTATGGTGAATAATATTCGTCATTACCAAGAACAGCAACAAGCTTTTCTTGGAAGGCATACTCCCGCTCTAAGAAGTTCTGCACAATTTCAGTAGACGTTTGTGAGTTCTGCCAGCTTGTGAATCTTTCATATAATCCTGTGCCATGCAGTGAAACAAGTAGCGCTATGTACCTACCCATAGGAAGTACGAGATGTTTAGCACCAGACCAAATATCTATATGCTCCTGAGTTGAAAGTTCCATGAATTGATAGGGGTAGCCAGTTTGCGGGTTCAGTTTGGGTGATTGTTCCCAAAAAATCCAACCAATGTCATGTAGTTCCGCACCTTGACAAACTTCTGTTTTTGGGGCAACCTGACCAAAATCTTCATTTCCCCAAGCCTGTGCCAGTTGACCTGAAAGCCTAGCATGGTTAGGTTGAGTAATGCAAATGAGACCCTGTTTTGTTGAACGATGCAGCATGAATAAAAAGCACAAAGTAGTGTTCTACTCTTTATTGTGAACCAATGACTTAATAAAAAGCCTATGCCGATAAGCGTATTGAACGAAGGCTGTTCAAATCTCCCTCTACGGACTTCTCATTTGGAATTTAGTCATGTTCAAGCGAGTTTTGTTACTGTTGTGCTGTAGTATCGGCGGTATTGGTGCTGTTTTATTCTTCTTTTGGCAACAAGCAATCCAGCTACCTAAGTGGTACACAAATCCACCAACAACAGCAAGTCCACCCGCCATATCTGACCAAACCCAAACCCAAATTCAACTATCACAACAGCAAATACAACAGCAAGTACTCAGTAAAATTTCCGATAATCTTAAAGGCTCAAATGCTAAAGGTGAAGTTCAACTCGATGCTAATGAAGTTAATACGCTGATTGTTTCAGGAATTGCCAAAACAACCGATAAAAGTCGGCTTGCTCAAGCAGTTGTCAGCACAAATACTCAAATTAAAGATGGGAAAATCTCCGCAGGTGCAGTGATTGATTTAAGAACAGTTTCCTTAAACGAGTTACAAGCAGGGGAACAAGCCGCAATTTCAAAACTGCTCTCGACTGTACCAATCTTAAAATACCACCCCATTTATGTAGAGATTGAAGGGAAACCGAATATCCGCAATAAACAAGTGAGCTTGGATGACAAAACACGCATCAAGTTTGGCAATCTGAGCTTTTCTATCTCCGATATATATCAGCGTTTTGGGATTTCCCAAGAAAGCCTACAGCAACAAGTTTCAAAGGAATTGAAGAATCTACCTGTGGAGGTTCAAGACGTTGAAGTTATAGGCGATCGCCTAGTCGTTCGCAGTTCAGTGGCTGATGATAAGAAAAAGGGTTCAGGGAGTAGGGGTTAAAAATTCAAAATTCAAAATTCAAAATTCAAAATTTTGATACCCTACACCCTCACGAAGTTAACAAACTACTTCCCGAGTTGATTCAGCATCAATTGGTTTAATCAGATAAATCCGCAACAAATGCCCGATCATTGAAAGTACCAAGGGTAATTTTTGGCAGAACTTGACAACCTTTGGACTATTGCTCCTGTCAATCTCCGCCAGCTTGAGATTCATATCCGAACACTCCTCCAGCCGCCGGAAAAACTCTGGATGATTTGTATTCAGTATCACCGGAAATGCTCGTGCTGCGGTTTCATTTGTCTTTTCAATAACTTTGATGTTGTACGCGTATGGATTCATGCCAACAGAGCGATAAAATGATGCCCGTTCCAACACTGTGAGAGTGTGAGTTGCAAACACACTCAACAGGAAAAACCTCACCCACAAACGTGCTTTCCACTTGTTCCATAAGTGAGGCTGCGTAGACGCGGAGCGGCTTGTCGTCAGACATTGCAACAGCGCCTTGAAGAAATCTCCATGTCGATTCTCGTCTTGACACCAACTCTCAAAATAGCGGAAGAGGGGATAGAATCGGTTTTCTGGATGTGACTCTAGGTGACGATACATGATGATGTAGCGCCAGTAGCCAATTTTTTCAGATAGGTAAACTGTGTAAATAATCCACTCTGGCGGGAAGAAGGTGTAAGTACGATTTTTTGTCAGATAACCCAAGTCCAGCGAGAGATTAAAGTCTGACATTGCTTTATTGAGAAATCCTGCATGACGTGCTTCATCCCGCGCCATAAAATGAAAGGCTTCTGCTAGAATAGGGTTTCGGTTTTTCAGCCTGCGCGATAACTCTTTGAACAGAAGAAAGCCGGAAAACTCCGAAGTGCATGAGCGTTCCAAAAAGTCAATAAAAGCGCAGCGTGTTTCCCCATCAATGTGTTCCCAACTCTGCTCAAACTCGGAATCGCGCACAAAGTGATCGCGGTTATAGTCAGCTCGTAGTTCATCCACGATAGCCTGCAATTGGGCTTGATGCGCCGAAATATCCAACTGCGCTAGAGCCTCAAAGTCAGTGGTGTAAAACCGGGGTGTTAACAATGTTTCTTGCACAGGGGCTTTAACACCTAGCTTAAGCAACTCAGGCTCTGAGGTTTGAAGAGACTTAGCCATGAGAACCGTTCGATGAATTTATCTTTTTAAAGCTATATAAGCATGATTTTTTATTTAAATCCATCAAAAGTAAAATTATTTAAAACAATTTTTAAAATAGATTTTTCATGAAGTGGCAATGAGGGAAATCTTAAGAAATCCAATTGTTTTTATAGTTATACAACTGTTTAATAGTTAAATAGTCTTAATAAGGAGTTCGTAGTAAGAGCTAAAGCGCTCTCAAAGTTGAGGATTGAAGTCCTCACTACAAACTATAGGATATAGTCTGACATCGGGAATTGTGCGAAAATCCTAAATTTCAAGAAATCCACACCTCGTAGGTATTGGGTACGTACTTTATTTGGACGAGAACTACTTTAACAATGAGTAGCAATCCAACCGGAAAAGTTCGCTGTGGAACACAACAAGCGCGCACAGCAGGTGAAAATATAGGATTCTTGAAATATAAGTAACGGATTTTGTAACGGCGATCGCGGATGATTTATCCATTAGATCCGTTATCACCTTTGTATCCTCCAGACATTTATTTTATTGGAAGCAACCTCAATGGTTTTTCAAATTCCTGGTGTCAAATTTGATTTCGATATCATCAAAAAATATGATACTCCCGCACCCAGATACACTAGTTACCCACCCGCTACAGAGTTAACAGAAGCATTTACTCACACAGATTTTCAAGCCGCGATCGCCGCCTCGAATCAAAGAAAAAACCCCCTTTCTTTGTATTTCCACATACCTTTTTGCCAAAGTCCTTGCTACTTTTGCGGCTGTAATGTGGTGATTTCAAACAACAAGAATATTGCTAAACCATACCTGGAGTATCTAGTTCGAGACATCAGGAAAACAGCAAGCTTAATTGATTTAGATAGGAGAGTGGTTCAAATTCACTGGGGTGGCGGAACTCCTAATTATTTGAGCCTTGAACAAGTGGAATTTTTATGGAAAAGTATCAATCAATACTTCACAATTAGTCCAACAGCAGAAATCTCTATCGAGATTAATCCCCGCTACGTCGATAAAAATTACATTTTCTTTTTGAGAGAAATTGGGTTTAACCGAATTAGTTTTGGTATCCAAGATTTTAATCGTCAAGTTCAAGTCGCAGTGAATCGCATCCAGCCAGAAGAAATGTTGTTTGATGTGATGGATTGGATTAAAGCAGCGAAGTTTGAAAGCGTGAATGTAGACCTCATTTATGGTTTACCATATCAAACTCTCCAGACCTTTCGGGAGACGGTGAAAAAGACGATTGAATTAAACCCTGACAGGATTGCTGTTTTTAACTTTGCCTATGTCCCTTGGCTCAAGCCAGTGCAAAAAAATATACCAACAGAGGCACTACCCCCAGCACAGGAAAAGTTAGAAATTCTGAAGATGACTGTAGAGGAGTTGACGAGTCACCAATATTTATTCATTGGTATGGATCATTTTGCAAAATCCAATGATGAATTGGCAATTGCTCAAGGCGATCGCACTCTAAAACGTAACTTCCAAGGCTACACAACTCAGCCACAAGCAGAACTCTTTGGTTTTGGTGCTACATCCATCAGTATGCTAGAAGATACTTACGCCCAAAATCACAAGCAATTAAAGGATTACTATCAGGCAATTGATACAGGTATCTTACCAATTAGTAAAGGTATTAAACTGAGTTGGGATGATATGACGAGACGGGATGTCATCATGGACATCATGTGTCATTTTCAACTTTATAAGCAAGATATTGAAGACAAGTACCATATCAGTTTTGATGAGTATTTCTCTCAGGAACTAGAAGCGTTGAAGTATCTGGAAGCAGATGAACTCGTTAAGCTGTCAAAAAACCACATCAGCGTCACAGAAATCGGCAGGTTATTGATACGAAATATTGCCGTTATCTTTGATACTCATACAATCAAACAGGAGCAGAAATTTTCCCGCGCAATTTGAGTAACTCATCAGCTAATAATTAGACTTCTTGCAAAATTCATATAACGATATTTAAAACCACGGATGCACATGGATTAACACACATAAATTATCTGTGTCCATCTGTGTCCATCTGTGGTTTCATTTTCATTCTTCTTAACTTTTGCCAGCAGCTTATTTCTCATAAATACCCTCATTCGAAAACTCTCTCCCAATTTTTGAGAGAAGTGCCTTAAGGCAGGATGAGGGCTTTTTGCGTAGTTAATTCACTGCACCCTAATACAACATATTTCCCTAGATACAGCACATTGCAAGTAAATGAAGTACAACGCGCTTTGTCTAAAAGCCAGACATTGAGCCAATTTTACTTCTGAGTTCTGAGTTCTGAGTTCTGGATTCTGCTGTATTACAGTTGCCGTTCCCTATTTAATTCCTTATCGGGAACAAATCGGCAAGAGTGACTTTCTTAAGGACTTATATACCTGACACAATGTTCCCACCGAAGCTTTCGGTGTGGATGAACTGTTGCTGATTGAGGCTGTGTTCTCGGCAAATCAGCTATATGTTATTAAAATTACTTTTTAATGGAGAATAAATTAGCAATAATTACAGTTTCACTCAGATTTCTTCCGGATAAGGCTATAAAAATCTAGAAGATTTGTGCAAGCAAAGTCTATTATCGCTCACAAAAATCACACGGATGAGATTTAGCTTTCTGTTAGTTAGTATTGTCAGTCTTGTACTGTTATCTTCTCCAGTCAAAGCGGCTCGCTTGCAATCTTGGTATTTCGATCCTGTTCAAAATCAACTAGATATAACCACTGATTCTGGAGTTCAACCCAGAGCTTTTTTAATTAATAACCCGATGAGACTTGTCATTGACCTACCAGGAACGACGAATCTAGATGACAATACAGTGCGTAAAAGTCTTGGTTCAGCAGTTCGGGAAATTCGCTTTGGACAGGTTGATTCCCAAACCACCAGATTAGTTATTGAATTAGCACCTGGCTACACAGTTTCTCCTGAAAAATTACTCATTCAAGGAGATTCTTCCTCCCACTGGATAGTGAAATTCTCCTCAATTGAGCGTGTAGCTTTTGGTGATGCACAAGTAAAAGATGTAGACACTAACTCTGGAGAAGAACAAATTCCTGTCCAAATCAGCGATATTTCGACCTTTGCTGGGGTTGTACCTTTAGGCAAGGAATTGTCGCAGCTCAACTCTCAACTGAAAACATTGATGGCTCGCTACAGCTTTCTCTCGCCTGGAATGTTTTTCCTCGATTTGGATACAGGCAACTATTTAGACTTTAATGGAGAGAAGGTATTTTCAGCTGCTAGCACCATTAAGTTTCCCATTTTGGTTGCTTTATTTCAGGAAGTCGATGCTGGCAGAGTTAAGCTGAATGAAACCTTAGTGCTGCGGCGTGACTTGAAAGCTGAAGCTGAAGGTTCGGGAGTATTACAATACAAACCAGTGGGAACCCGATTGAGTGTTTTAGCTACCGCCACCAAGATGATTACTATCAGCGACAATACCGCTACCAATATGATTATTGACCGTTTAGGTGGTAAGGCTAAGTTAAATCAGCGGTTTCGCAGTTGGGGACTACAAAACACCGTGATTCGCAATTTATTAGGTGATTTTAAAGGTACTAATACAACTAGTCCTAAAGACTTGGTCAGACTGTCAGCATTGATTACTAATAATAAGTTGCTTAATGATACAAGCCGTTCCCAGGTTTTGGGTATCATGCGTCGTGTTGAGAACAAAAGATTGCTACCAGCTGGTCTTGGTAAAGGTGCGGTCATTTCTCATAAAACAGGAACTCTTGGAGTTCTCCTTGGGGATGCAGGTATCATCGAGTTGCCATCAGGTAAGCGTTACTTGGCAGGCATTTTGGTGAAAAGACCTTTTGGTGATACAAGAGCAAGAGACTTTATTAGTCAAGTGTCTAAGCTGGTTTATGGTTATCTAGACCAACCGAGAGTGACTAGTCTACCTCAATAGAGCTTATACAGCAATCCTACATGAATCGTGAGAGCGTCGTATTTTATCTGTGTGCATCCGTGTGCATCTGTGGTTCATTTTTCTTACAAATGATTTAGGACTGCTATATCTTGATCAGGGATTAAAACGACTCTCAAAGGGTGAGCAATGCCCACCCTGCTGCTTATCTTTCCACTTGGGCAACTTCCTTAGCCACACCAGCACTCAACACTTCATGACCTGTCGCTGTCACCAAAACATCATCCTCAATCCGAATACCAATGCCAACCCAGCGAGGGTCTATCTCTGGCTGGTCTTCTGCTGGCTTGGTATCTGGCACAATATAAAGTCCAGGTTCTACCGTTAGCACCTGACCTGGTTGTAAAATCTGCGGTTTATCATCTCCGTGCTGATACACACCAACATCATGAACATCTAAGCCTAGCCAATGACCAGTACGGTGCATATAATATGGCTTATATTTCTCTTCCGCTATGAGCTTGTCAATTTCACCCTTAAGGATACCAAGTTCGACTAAGCCTTCCGTGAGGACACGCACAGCAGTATCGTGAATTTGTTTATAGGGGTTGCCAGGTTGCACTTGGGCTATAGCTTGCTTTTGTGCTTCCAAAACAATCTCATACAGTGCCTTTTGTTCTGGCGTAAACTTGCCACCTACCGGAAATGTCCGCGTGATATCGGAGTTGTAATAACCATAGGCACAGCCTGCATCAATTAGCAGCAACTCCTTGTCCTGCATCTGCCGATTGTTTTCAATATAGTGCAGGACACACCCATTCACTCCAGAAGCCACTATTGAGGGGTAAGCAGGCCCAGTCGCACCCCGGAGGCGAAAGATATGTTCGATTTCTGCTTGGACTTCGTACTCGTAACGCCCAGGTTGCGTAAATTCCATTGCGTGATTGTGTGCCTCTACTGCAATATCGGCAGCTTTGTGCATCAACTCCAATTCTGCTTGGCTTTTAATCAATCTCATGCTGTGCAGAGTTGGACTGGTATCCTCAATGGCAATTGGTCCTGTACCCCGCTTGGGATAAGTCCGCATTAAACGCTGCCAATGGTTGAGGAGCTTATCGTTGAAAGTGCGATCGCGTCCTAAGTGGTAGTAAATGCGATCAGCTTTTTCCAAATACTGTGGCAACTTTTCATCAAGTTCGGTGATGGGGTAAGCTTCGTCTGCACCATACATTTGTTTCGCCGCTTCAACCCCACAGCGATAACCACTCCAGATTTCCTGCTCCCTATCCTTGGGTTGTACAAACAGCACAAACCGATGTTCTGGGTGTGATGGTGCTAAAACTGCTACTGCTTGCGCTTCGTTAAACCCTGTCAGATAGTAAAAATCGCTGTCTTGGCGAAAAGCGTATTCGACATCATTGTGCATCACCGCTGTTGGCGCACTGCGAAAAATTGCAATCCCACTACCGATTTTTGACATCAATTGCTCACGGCGCTGCCGATATTCTGCCTGCATAATTCTTAGCGTGTTTTTTTATTACCTATTCTCTCAAAACAAGAAATTTCTTAAGAAAACCTGCGCTTATTGAAATCCAAAGCCAATGTTATTATACTTTTGATAGACTATTTATAATGGCATAAAGATTTACGACAAGATGTATTTTACCGATAAAGCAACTCGGATAAAAACTTGTGCCATGTAATGATGGGGTGCCTGCCTAAGTATTGATCTTCCAAAAAAATATATAGATTGTACAAAAAATAGGACAAGGTTTAGTTGAGTTGAGTGACTCAAAAAATGTTCCCACGTCTAGCTATAGGTGACAATGGCAAAAATTCCCCTAATTGAATACGACCAACTGACCAATTCCAAGGTCAAAACGATATATCAAGAAATCCAGGTAGAACTTGGGTTTGGGATAGTACCAAACTTATTTAAATCAATGGCAATCAATCCTGATGTGCTGGAAGCCAACTGGAAGAAGTTCCGTGCTACAGTCCTCAAAGGAGATGTGCCCCGCACGCTCAAGGAAATGTTGGGAATTGCTATTTCCCAGGCTAATAGCAGTCCTTATGCATTGAATGTCCACCTGCATGGATTATCGTCCTTGGGAATGAGTGAGGAAGTTTTAAAAACCCTCGTTTCAGATTTTGCCGCCTGTCCACTTCCTCAACGTGAAAAAGCAGTTATCAGTTTTGGGTTGAAAGCCGCCACCACACCCCATGAACTGACGGCTCAAGATTACCAACACCTCTATGACTTAGGTTTAGACCATTCTGAAATCTTTGAGATTATCGCCACGGCAGATTTATTTACGAGTATAAATCGATACACTGATTCGATTTCACTCGAAATTGATACACTATGACTTCTATCCCCGCCTCTATTGGTCGTAGGCTGGAAGAACAGGAATATCAACAATTGTTGCATCTTTCCCGCCGCCTACTTGCTGAAGCGCAAGCGCTTTCCAGTCGCATCGCTGCTGTGAATGAAATTGCGCTAGCAATCAATCGTTCGCTGAAGCTAGATGAGATTTTGCAGGTAGTCGGCAAACAAGCAAAATGGTTGTTGGACTTTGAGCATTGTAGTGTTTGCCTCCGTCTGACTAACAATTCTTGGCGTATAGTGACGTTGTTTGGTTCTCCTGTCGAAGTTGAATCTTCTGGTATCCCAAACATGGGTGCAGTTGGTATTAGCCTAAAAACAGGTCAAGCCCAACTCATTCATGAAAATTGTACAAGCGGCTTTCTCAGCCAGTACCAATCGCAGATTATCATTCCTTTAGAATGCGATCTTCAGGTAATGGGTACGATTAACTTTGCCACCACAGCACCAAAGACCTACACACAAGAAGATTTACGCATTGGCTATTTAGTGGCGGTGCAATTATCAGCAGCCATCCGTAATGCTGAACGCTTTGAAGAGTTAAATCGGCTGTATGTTCAATTAGAAGAGGAAAAACGCAAGACTGACCAATTGCTTTTGAATATACTACCAATAGATATTGCCTCTGAACTCAAGCAAACTGGTACAGTTAAACCTGTTTATTATGAATGTGCCTCTGTTCTGTTTACAGACTTCAAGAATTTTACCAAGTTATCAGAACAGCTTACCCCAAAAGAACTAGTTGATGAACTCGATTATTGTTTTTCTTGCTTTGACCAGTTTATTGAAGCGCATGGTTTGGAAAAATTGAAAACAATCGGGGACAGTTATATGTGTGCTGGGGGAATTCCTACTCCTAACAAAACCCATGCCATTGATACTGTTCTAGCTGCTATCAACATTCGCACATTCATGGAGTGGCGCAAAAAAGAGAAGTCGGTTTTGAACCAGCCTTACTGGGACATTCGTATTGGTATCCACTCAGGACCATTATTAGCTGGTGTGATTGGACACAAAAAGTTTGCTTACGATGTCTGGGGCGACACTGTTAACATCGCCTCCAGGATGGAATCATCTGGTATTCCTGGAAGCATTAATATTTCCCAAGCAACTTTTGAGTTAATTAAAGATTTTTTTGCAGTTGAATATCGCGGAAAAATCACTGCTAAAAATAAGGGCGAAACTGATATGTATCTTGTTAAACGGATTAAAGATAGCCTTGCTTTAGATAAAACAGGTTTATTACCAAATAGAGAATTTAATCAACTGTATTTTGCTATCCAAGCAGGAACAAATACATAAGCTAATGAGCATTCAAGTTGCATAGAGCTAGGGCTGAAGCCCTTACTACAACGGAATCATCCTGGTTACTAGTGGTCTGGCAAGGTTGATACTGGGCTATTCAAGAAATTACTATTTTCTAACAAAGAATGAGTAGTATTTAAGACAACCTGTGCTGCCCCTGTGAAAAACTTGCGGTCGATAGTTGCTGGTACATCACTGGGTTGGTGGTAGTGGGGAGTCCGTAGATTCGCGGTATCAGTTACGAGCACTGCACCGACTCCTTGATACCAGAATGGGGCGTGGTCGCTACGTAAAGTATCAGGTGTGAGCAAGCCTTTGAGGGGTATTGGCAGTCTTAGCACGGGTGGCATTGATTCACTCTCGTCCTTCGTACTTCCCTTATGAGAGATTACAGGGAGCATCTGTGAATTTTGAAAAGCGTTGAGTAGTGGCAAGTGTTCTGCATCACCTATGACCGCCAAAAAATCACCTTGATCACTGGGTGGGGTGATTGGTAAACCCGTTGGGTATTTCTGACAACCAGGAGTGTGACAAGCATAACCCACCATATCCATGACAATAACGCCTTGCAGGTTTTCCAGATGTTCCTTGTTTGTTACAAAGGCTTTACTGCCTAAAAGTCCTGCTTCCTCCTGATCAAAAAAGGCGAGTTGCAACGTTCTGGGAGTGGGACGCGAACCAAGAAGTCGGGCAACTTCCAGCACCACAGCAACACCGGTAGCATTGTCATCAGCACCCGGTGAGATATAAACCGTATCGTAATGAGCTGCTACCAGAATTGCGCCTGCATTTTTATCAGTCCCAGGTCTTTGGGCAAAGACATTGACACCATCTTGGAACTTCTCTAGCTTAGGTTTCCAGCCCAATTTTTTCAGTTCGCTTGTGATGTAAGCGCAAGTACGCGATCGCTCTGCTGGGGTATGGCGTGTAAAATTTAATCTTTGAAGGTGGGCAAAAAGCTTATCCGCAGAAACTTGCAAGGACTCTGGGAAATTTTCTATCTCCGTATCTTTGCGTTTCATTGTCTGTGCATTTTCCCCTGTTGATGTCTTTGTTTCTTGATTTGCACTGAGGGAATTCTTCTCGACTCTAATGCTGTAAATCACTGATTCCTTGTGTTGTTGAACAAACAGACTAGTAACCACCACTGCAACTACTGTCGTCAATAACAAAAGCACCAGCCAAAACCGTTTTTTCACATATCTCATCAAAAAACCTTCCCTTATCCCCTTGTCCCCTGATCATTTCTACTTCCCCTACTGACCCACCACCCCACCTCCTTGTTTCCTTGCTGCATTCCTGACATAGGATAGCGCAAATCCAAGTTTGACATTGTGTCTTTTGACATATCGACTAACTTCATTTAAAGTTCCCCATGAAACTTTCGTGCTTCTCAGCAATGCTCCAGAGATTTTTCTTAGCATCTACTGCATTAATTTGCTTAACAGTATTAGGGAACAGTTTGACAGTAGCCAGTGGTGATACTCCAGATGGTGATGGTACAACTCATCATCACAAAACAGTAGAAATTTCTCCTGGTCAGCCTATCCCCTCTGTTGACTTAGTTGTGCATCAAGATGCTAAGAAAGGATGGAATTTGGAGGTAAAAGTGACTAACTTTAGCTTTGCACCAGAAAGCGTTAATACAGCTGATAAACCTGGAGAAGGTCACGCTCATCTTAATGTAAATGGGAAAAAAATTGCCAGATTATATGGGAATTGGTATTATCTGGAAAATTTGCCACCAGGGAAAAACATTATAACAGTTAGTTTAAATGCCAATAATCATGAAAGTTTAGTTAATAACGGAAAACTCATTCAAGATACCGAAATTATAGAAGTTCCTGCAAGAAGTTTCCACAAATATTAGAGAGAATCAAGTTAAAAAAGCGTAATGAGAATAAAATACATAGCATTTTTAATTCTTAATCTTCATTTTTTAAATTTTTAATAACTGATGCTACATTTGTTGCTCATCATGACTCTGGGGTTCTTAGGAAGTTTTGGACATTGCTTTGGGATGTGTGGTCCTTTAGCAGTGGCGTTTTCCCTATCTCACAAGCAGGATTCCCATTGGCGACAGCAATTGCAATTTCACGCATTACTCAACCTAGGACGAATGTTGAGCTATGTTCTCGTTGGTGCTGCTATTGGGGCGCTGGGTTCAGTGTTACTCAAAAGTGGACAAATGGCGGGAATTGGTAGCGAATTACGTCAATGGATGGCGATTATCACTGGCATTGGGCTGATTTGGTTTGGGATTGGACAAATAAAACCCGGCTTTCTGCCTCGAATTCCATTGCTACACCCTCTGGTGCAAGGTCGTCTACATAACTCACTGAGTCAGGGAATGGTGAAGCTTTCTCTACAAACTAGATGGTGGACTCCAGCACTTTTGGGTATGACTTGGGGTTTAATGCCCTGTGGTTTCCTGTATACTGCCCAAATTAAAGCTGCTGAAACTGGCAATGGGTGGATGGGTGCAGCGACAATGCTAGCTTTTGGCTTGGGAACTCTGCCTACAATGTTAGGTGTGGGTGTGTCTACATCGTTGGTTAGTAAAGACAGGCGCAGTCAATTGTTCCGCCTCGGTGGTTGGGTGACTCTCACCATCGGTGTGCTAACGCTGCTGCGGACTGGCGACACAATGGTAGATTACACCGGACACGCTGCGTTAATCTGTTTAATTCTGGCGCTTGTTGCTCGTCCCATCAGCAGCTTGTGGGCAGCACCTTTGCGTTACCGTCGTGCGTTGGGAGTAGGCGCTTTTGTGCTGTCTAGTGCTCACACCACCCATATGATGGAACATTCATTGCAATGGAATTTTGCCGCCTTCTTTTTCTTGCCGCCAGAGTATCAGTTGGGCATGGTTTTGGGTGCTATAGCGCTGGTCTTGATGACTCCCGCAGCCCTCACCAGTTTTGACAACTTGCAGAAGTTTTTGGGCAAGCGCTGGCGACCAATTCATTTATTAAGCGTACCAGCTTTGCTGTTAAGCGCCATTCATGCTGTCATTATTGGCTCCCACTACTTAGGTTCTTTTCAATCTAGTTGGGGGAATACATTAGCAGCAGTTCTTCTGGGATTAGTGACTCTGGCTGTGTTGCTGGTACGTTGGCGCTTTTTTTGGTCAATGTTATCTTTACAGAAATTTTATGTTCCCCCAAGAAAGTCACAGTAAATTCATAAGTCAAGGATTAAAATCCTTGGTTTATAGGTTAAGTCCACTAAAGTGGGCTGAATATTCTTTTCTAGTCCTCTTTAGTGGACTTTTGCTATCAGGCTGGAACTTAAGTTCCAGGCTGGCTCTTGGGTTTGTTGAGAATGCTGTAAAACAAGGTAAACATATTGGGGTAAGGTGTGTTCACCGTAGTGTTTATGTATTGTTGTTGTTTCTTTTAGTTACATATCTAACCACTGCTTACCCAGTCTATGGTCATAAGATAACAACTGCAGCAGATGTTGGCGCAACCTTACACATTGAACCAAATGATAATCCCCGTGCTGGGGAATCGGCAAAAACTTGGTTTGCCCTGGCTCGTAAAGGTGGAAAAGTTATCCCTTTGGCACAGTGTAATTGTCAATTAGCTGTTTACGCTGAACCTCACTCACCAGGCGAACCTCCACTCCTCGAACCATCTTTACAACCTATTACGGCAGAGCGGTATCAAGGCATACCTGGTACTGAAATTACCTTTCCCAGACCAGGAGCTTATCAGCTACAGCTCAGTGGTAAACCAAAAGATGGAAAGAACTTCCAGCCATTTGAGTTAAAGTTTCCGGTCACTGTAGCAGCTGGTTCAGTGGCGACAGAGAATATAGAAAATGTACAAAATGTCAATAGGAATATAGCTGAGGAGCAAACACAGGGCGTGCCATTTTGGGCGCTCGCCCTCTCAGGTCTTTTAGCAGTGGGTGTCTTCTTTTTGGTACTGCGGATGGTCAAGAGGAGCTAGGTTTTAGGTACGACAATCTAGAGACGTGCCATGGCACGTCTCTACACTATGGAATGATCACTCCTCATTTATGGCGGCTCTGATGCCACTGCCAAGCGTGAGCGATAATCTCCTCAAGAGAAGAGTATTGTGGATGCCAGCCTAGGATTTTTCTAGCTTTGTCGCCACTGCCAATAAGTGCTGGTGGATCGCCAGGACGGCGATCGCACTCCACGACTTTGATATCTTTTCCTGTGACTTCCTTGGCAGTTTCAATGACTTGTTTGACTGAGAAGCCATTGCCATTTCCTAAATTAAAAACTTCACTGTCGCCGCCTTTCAACAAATAAGCCAATCCCAAAACGTGGGCATCTGCTAAGTCGCTAACATGAATATAATCCCGAATGCACGTCCCATCAGGCGTGGGGTAATCAGTGCCGAACACGGATATAGATTCGCGCTTGCCCAACGCTGTTTGTAACACGAGGGGAATCAAATGGGTTTCTGGGTTGTGATCTTCCCCCAATAAGCCATTGGGAGCAGCACCAGCGGCGTTGAAATAGCGGAACCGCACCGATTTGAAACCGTATGCCACATCAAAATCAGACAGAATCCGTTCTACCATGAGCTTAGTCGCGCCATAGGGGTTAATCGGATTCTGGGGATGGTCTTCGGGAATTGGCACAACTTGGGGCACCCCGTATGTTGCACAAGTAGAAGAAAATACAAATTTCTTAACAGACGCTGCTAACATTGCTTCTAACAGAGTCAGGGTGCCTAGAACGTTGTTGCGGTAGTACTTTGCAGGGTCGCTAACCGATTCCCCCACGTACGCATAAGCCGAAAAGTGCATGACGGCAGCTACATCGCGCGTTTTGAATAAATCATCCAACAGCGCGCGATCGCCTGTGTCTCCCACCACAAGTTCTACCTGTAAAACTTTTTCTACCAAATCGCGATGTCCGTACACCAGATTATCGAGTATTATCACGTCAAAACCAGCCTGCTTGAGAGCAAGCACCGTATGGGAACCGATGTATCCAGCTCCCCCTGTCACCAAAATGGTGGGTTTTCCAGGCGACATAGTTTTTCCTTTTGATGTGACGACTACTTAATTAATTTAATTTACAGGAGGCGGATTACTGATCTGGAAAATTACAGATAGTAGATGCAGTTGTAAGAAATTGCTCTAAAATCACTACGATGGTTGTCGTGGTGTGAGGGTGTGAGGTATTTGAAGTTAGGTAATAGTGCTCAAAAAGGCAGAAGTACTAAGGCAGAAGTAGCAGCTTCGCTGCTAAATACATCATTCCTTCTTCTGTCTTGAGAATTTCCTTTGCTTTATGCAGGCGTTGCCTCCACCGCAATGGCTCCTCTGCCCTCAGCCTTGTACTGCTGAACCCAAAATGAATATTTGAGAGTCAATCATTCATGTTTGTACTGTTAAGCCGGGTATTACTGTGGCTGCTTGTTGGCACCATTATATACAGCTTGTTCCAGAGATTTTATCCCTCAGGAACTTTTGTAGGACGATTAATCTTAGTCATTCTGTTGCTCGTCATACTGCTGTCGTTTATTAACCCCAATGAACCAGCGGTTGCCTCATTATGGAGGGTCGTGTCGTTTCCGCTCAAACCTCTGGGAGCATCGATTTTACTGATGATTTTTGCAGCACAAAGGATGAAAGGCGGAGGGGCGTTAGACGCACCAGGAGGATACTTAATAGGTTGGGCGCTAACAATTTTGTTGTTAGCAAGTACACCAGCTGTCGCCTACTTCCTTGTGAGATCACCTGTAGCAATGGTGGGCGAGCCACCTATAGCAAGTCTTGAAAGTGTCCAGAATTTGCGCTCAACCATACCAACATCTGAGACACTTGTCGCATTGGAACCAGATACGACCGTAACCAGCGATGGTATCATCTATGCCTCAAGAATATCTGACATCAGAACAACACCATACCTGTTGCAAACTCCACAGGATATTAGAACAAGGGGGTTGAGGTTAGAAGATTTTGTACCAAATGCGGACACACTACAAATAACAACACGAGTATGGGAAACTTATCTTAACCAGATATACTTTTTCCTGCGTGGTCGTTAGGTATACGTCGAGAAAATTAGTACTTCATCGGTCACCACGTTCTGTAGTCGTGGCTGACCTTATTTTTTTCTTTGGTTGTACAAGTTCGTAGTAAGGACTTTAGTCCTAGATTCTTTGAGCGCTCTTGCACTCACTACGAAGCCTTCAAAATAAATGCGATGAACCACTAGTTTTTTTGCGCCTATAGTAAGAAGACAGGTATATTTTGACTTAGTTTATGATTTATAAAGTTGCGTAATTGCTTGAATGGCAAAATCACGACGGCTGGCTAAACTCGTTGCATACCTGCGTCCTCATTGGCGGGAAGCGACATTAGGCATTATTGCCTTATTAATCGTTAATGGATTGGGTGTTTACATCCCTCTGCTGATTCGCGCTTGCGTTGAAAGACTTTCAGTAGAATTCACCTTAAATCAAGTCATATATTTTGTCATACAAATTGTATTGTTGAGTTCAGCTATGTGGCTCATCCGGATGTCTTCCCGGATTTGGCTATTTGGCGTGGGGCGTCAGGTGGAATTCGACCTGAAACAACGGATTTTTGAACACTTACTTAAACTGGAGCCATCTTATTTTGCCACAAACACCGCAGGTGATTTGATTAGTCGGGCGACGAGTGATGTGGACAATATCCGCCGGCTATTAGGTTTTGCAGTACTGAGTTTGGCAAACACTCTATTTGCCTACGTTCTGACCCTGCCAGTGATGCTGGCGATCAGCGTGGATCTCACATTAGCCTCACTGGCAGTGTATCCTTTGATGTTTTTGTTGGTGCATTTATTTAGCGATCGCCTACGCATTGAACAGTTAGCTGTGCAGGAGAGACTCTCCGACATCAGCGAACTGATTCAAGAGGATGTCAGCGGTATTGCCCTGATAAAAATCTATTCTCAAGAGGAAAACGAGCGCCGTGGCTTTGCCAGCAAAAACCAGCAGCTATTGCAGGATAATTTGAAACTGGCAAAAAGCCGAAATACACTGTTTCCACTGATTGGTGGACTAGCCACAGTGAGTTCTTTTATCATCATCTGGCTGGGAGCCACGCGGATTGCTAATGGAACCTTTGCAGTTGGTGACTTTATCGCGCTACTTCTTTACGTAGAGCGTCTGGTTTTCCCCACAGCCCTGTTAGGATTCACCATTACCGCCTACCAACGGGGTGAGGTGAGTATTGACCGCATTGAGTCGATTCTTACTGTCACATCCAAAATTAAAGACGCACCAGATACTTTTCACTTGCCACGAGAGCAAGTTAAAGGAGAACTCACCGCCAGAAACCTTAGTTACACCTATCCTGGTTCTACCATTCCTGCGCTACAAGGCTTAGACTTTACCATAGCTCCTGGGGAGACGGTGGCAATTGTGGGCGCTATTGGTTCGGGAAAATCAACTTTGGCAAATGCTGTGCCCAGATTGTTGGATATTGAGCCGGGACAGTTGTTTTTGGATGGCGTGGATATTACCAAGATAGCCTTGGCAGATTTAAGGAGTGCGATCGCTTATGTCCCTCAAGATAGCTTTCTCTTCAGTACCACAATTAAAAATAACATCCGCTACGGCGACCCTATCAGCGAACGCCAAGCAGTAGAAAAGGCTGCCAAAGAGGCGCAAATTCATCCAGAGATCATCAACTTCCCCCAAAAATATGACACGATTGTTGGGGAACGCGGCATTACTCTTTCTGGCGGTCAACGACAACGCACTGCTTTGGCTAGGGCAATACTCGTCGATGCCCCAGTATTAATTTTGGATGATGCCCTTTCCAGTGTCGATAATCAAACAGCGACAGCCATCTTGAGAAATATCTCTGGTGGTACGGAACGAAAAACAGTGGTTTTTATCACTCATCAACTCTCTGCTGCTGCTGCTGCTGACCGTATTTTCGTTATGGACAAGGGTAAAATCGTTCAGATAGGTACGCAAATAGAACTTTTGCAGGAGCCTGGGCTTTATAGAACTTTATGGAGTCAGCATCAGGTAGAGGAATTATTGCATTAGTTTTTTACAATATTTTCTAGTAGTTTGCCAATCCAAAAATGACGGGTAAGTGTAGTTTGTATGGTGGAGTACTAGATTCCCTAAACATGATACAAACCCTTGCTGTGTAGCCGCGACTACAGGTTGCGGCTATACAAACAAAGTCCGCACAGGCGGACTTTATGAAAAGAGCGTTATTGAACTGGATGTCGTATAATAACTGACAACTAATAACTCAACACTAATAATCTCTTCCTTAGAAAGCTCCAACTCGACCAACGATGATGAAGAATGTCTTCACTATCAATAACAGGTCATACATGGGATACCATTTTTTCTGATACTGCAAGTCCAAGTCAACAACTTGCTCAAAATCTTTTACATGAGAACGACCGTTAATTTGCCATTCACCTGTCAAACCTGGTTTGACATTTAAACGTTGCCAGTGACGCTGATTGTAGAGACGAACCTCATCTGCTGTTGGTGGACGTGTCCCCACTAAACTCATTTCGCCTACCAGAACGTTCCAAAACTGTGGTAGTTCATCTAAACTTGTACTTCTTAAGAAGCGCCCTACCCTTGTCACTCGGAAGTCACTTTTACTTTTAAAGATTAAGCCGTTAGCTTCGTTTTGCACTAAAGATTTTAACTTCTCGGCATCAGAAACCATAGAGCGGAATTTACGGATGCGGAAAGGGCGTCCGTTGAGTCCATAGCGTTCTTGAGTGAAGAAAATTGGACCAGGACTGTCGATTTTTATTGCGATCGCTATGGGCACAAACAAAATCGCTAAAATCAATAGTCCTACTAGGCTCCCCATAATGTCCAAAAATCGTTTAAATTTAGAATTTACTGATGGATGAGGAGTCAGTTGTAGTTCCCAATTGTCAGCAGTTACACCTTCAATAACGGTTGTGCAGGATATCTGATACATCGTTAAGCCAATTATTTAGCGAGAAACGTAATATTACCTAACATTAATTTGACTATAAACTTAGCTTTCCAGAAGGAAATCAAGCTCAACCGTAGTTTCACTGAATCTTCATCAAAACGACTGGGATCATGATTTTTTATAAATTTTAGTTAAAGCTAAATAAATGTATCTTATGTGGGATGAAAGAACACTATAAATATGACGATTCAAAACAATTGTGTTAGAATCTGCTACCAACTAAGTGCTTAAGAAGAACGCAGAACACAGAACACAGTAATCAGAATATCCCCACGGAGAGAATCCGCTTGATTTAATCAGGAAAGACTTTACTTGGTCTTCACGGATAAATCCGGGGGCGCTATACCAAGACTCAAGACCAAAACTCTTAATTCATGCTTGAAGAGCGCGTTTAATATTCTGACTAGTGAGTTGTGACTACTGAGTTCTTTCTTGGTCACCTGAAAAGTTAAACTCATAGCTGGCTTGTGTAAACCTGAGGCAAAATTCATCCTCCTAAAAAGTTGATTTTATTAAACCTCTTGCACTCATTCATCAATCAATAGAGAAGAACGCAGCTTGGGCTGAACGCAAGAAGGCAGTATTTCTCCTGATTTGTGAGTTCCTAGCTGTGGTTCTCCCCTCACAAAAAATCGATTGAGTGCAAGAAGTCTATTGATAAATGGTCGGATAATTTGTCTTGCAGGATGCAGGTAGTAGGTGTGAGTTATGACAAAAGCTAATTTACCACTAGTAGTTCATCGCATTAATTCTGATGGTTGTACAAGTTCGTAGTAAGGACTTTAGTCCTAGACTCCGAGAGCGCTCTTGTGCTCACAACGAATCCCTCAAAATTAATGACATAGACCACTAGTAGTTTGCCAATCCAAAAATGACGGGTAAGTGTAATTTGTAGTTGGCGCTTTAGCGCTAAAGCGCTCACTACAAACCCCGCAAACCGTATGTGTGTATGTGGCGGACTACTAGATTGTACATAGTTCCAGATGGCAGTCGCTGTTTGGCGCTGCTGCTTTATTCACTTGTTCAAAAATCACAGTAAATCTACTGTAATACGATCTTAAATCAAGGTGCTAAAAAAATGGTTGTAGCAGAAGTTGGAGTTAAAGTTAGTCGCTTGGAATCGATTGTTGAACAAATTGGGGAAGCAGTACTAGCTACCACTGAGACGATTGAACGTCTTGCTCAAAGAGTAGATACTCTTAGCACACAAGTTGAAGAACAAGGAAAGCAACTACAGCAGCAAGGATATCAGATCCTAGCACTGTGTGATGCTGTACAGATCCTTGCAGAAAACCAGGATGAATCTCTGCAAAAACTCACTCAACTTACACTAACTTTAGACCGATTGATGACGATGATTGAAGAACCATCTGATTGAGAAATTGTACAGTATAAACTGTGAAAAAAGCATGAAGTATAAAGTCTAAGTAATTTTTACCCTCTAGCCTTTATCCTTCATTTCCTTAATTAAACTCGCAGTTGGGTTACGGCAATTTTCCCTGAAAAACAGAGATCAACATCGCTATTAGGAGTACGATCGCGCTTGGCATACTCACCCTCATAATAAAAATCATTGCCTTCAATGCGGTAGTTAACAGGCAATGGTTTAGTACAGGGTTGGCAAAACACAACTTCTGGATCTGGTTCGCCTGGAAGCAGATGAGGCAAATTCACGTTCCAAAAAGTTCCTGCTTCCAAAGGACGATTGAGTAAGTCAGCTAAAACAGAACTTGTCCAGCGTGCGACCACATCCCAATCAACATTCAGCTTTCTTTTACGATAGTGGGAAATTGCAATTCCAGGAATACCGTGTATCGCTGCTTCCCTCACAGCAGCGACAGTACCGGAAATGTAAGCATCCACCCCCATGTTGCCCCCAGCATTAACTCCGGAAAGCACAAATTGGATATTTTCGCAAATATGTGTGAGAGCAATTCTGACGCAATCAGCGGGAGTGCCTGCGATCGCATACTCGTTCTCTGAGCGACGGTGGACGTGAATTGGTTGAGTCGTAGTGACTTGATGTCCACAGCCAGAGAGATGACTTTTGGGAGCAGTCACAATGACTTCTTTTCCATTTACAGCTTTCAGGAGCGCTTGAAGACCGGGAGCGTCTATTCCGTCGTCGTTAGTAAGAATTAAAGTCATAGATTGTCTTGTTAGAGCTAGTTAAAGATGTAAAGCAACAAGACCGATTTTCAAGCAAATTTGCTTTAGAAGCAATTGCCTAACTGATAAAGTTGTGCATTCTTTTTAAAAGAGAATTGGATGTATAAATTTTTACAGTAAAAAAACGTAAAAATTTTCATTAAATCAAGATTCAATTAAGACTTTAAAAAAAATTCATGATTCTTTTTTAGACCTTCATAATTACTGAGCAAAGATTTTCTTACTTTATTAATTGAATACATCATCTACTAACTAACTGCTTATTAGATGGTCAGTTTATTTTTCAGCAAAGATTAACAAGTTGATTGTTAAGCAAAGATTAAATTTAACGGCTAGAGTCATTCAATGCAAGTATTAAAATCTGGGAAATCTACTGAACAGAGACTGCGACTTGATTACTTAGACGGCTTACGTGGATTGGCAGCTCTGTATGTAGTATTTGTTCACATCAATCGATACATGGGAGAGGGACTGCCTGTATTTTTGCAATTAATAGGCAAAACTCTCAGATATGGAAATTTTGCTGTGGCAATTTTCATTGTGCTTTCCGGTTACGTTCTCATGCTACCGATAGCCCGTTCACACAGCGGTTATCTTTCAAGAGGTTTGTGGGATTATATTCAGAGGCGATCGCGGAGAATTTTGCCCCCTTACTATGCGGCTCTTTTTTTTAGTTTGCTCATAGCAGTCATCATCGTAGGACTGATTCACTTTTCCCATTTTCAATGGCATGAATCTCCGGACTTTGGGGAATTCCATCCTTTCTTTTCTCCTATTGATGTGATAACCCATGTGTTACTTATTCACAACCTGAGTCGCGAAACACTTGGTTCTATTAATGCACCACTGTGGAGTGTCGCCACTGAGTGGCAAATATACTTTTTATTCCCACTCTTACTGCTACCTATATGGCGGCGTTTCGGCTTATTTACTGTTGTCATCACTGCCTTTTTAATTGGTTTAGCTCCGATATATCTTTTGAATGGATTTTTGGAATCAGTCCATCCTTGGTTTCTCGGCTTATTTGCTTTAGGAATGACAGCAGCAGATATTGGATTTTCTCAAAAACCTAAGTTAACAACAATAAGAAATTCATTGCCTTGGGGTGTGCTGGCGATGATAGTCTTTGTTGTTGCTGTGATCACCGAATGGCAAAAACTAGGATTAGATAAGTGGATTGGTGATAGTTTTTGTGGTTTGGCGACAGCTTGTCTACTCATTTACTGCACAAAATTTGTGCTTGAAGGCAAAAAAGCACCTTTCATTCTGCGCCTCTTTGAGAGTCGTTGGGCAATTGCATTGGGAGGAATTTCTTACAGTTTGTATCTCACTCACGGAGTAGTAGTCACAGTTGTGGGGAATTTCCTTCTTAATCTTCAAATGTCACCAATTCTGTTTGCAGCTACATTTTATGTAGTTTCTGTACCACTGTCTTTACTTATTGCCTATTGGTTTTATTTAGTTTTTGAGCGACCATTTATGTCCAACTTATGGAAAAAGCGCGAGGTCAAAGATGCAGTCGGTAGTTAGTGGTTAATTGTTAGTAGAACTCTTGCACTCATTCAATTTTTTTGAAATTAAACCACAGATGTAGGCGTAAGCCGTGCCGTAGGCTACACAGATAAAAACCGATATTTATCTGTGTTCATCTGTGTCCATCTGTGGTTCAAAAATTCATAAATCGTATTTTTGCAAGAAGTCTAGTAGTTAGTAGAAAATTTAACTAACAACCAACAACTAACCACTCACATATTTCAAAACTTCAAAGTACGTGGTTTACCATCGTCTTGAAATTGCTGTTCGCCAACTCCAAGGAGTTCAACAATGACCTCACGCGGCGATGGTGTCCATGTTCCCTCTCGCGCTCCAATTTCCACAATTGTTTGTTCTCCATCAACTGAGACACGGTAATTTATGGTTGCAAAATTCCCCTTTTGGTACTCAAATGTATGTCCATCGTCTTCATAAAGTGTAAATTCACCAGTAGCAGGGAAAATACGTAGGCGTAGGTGCTCAACTGGATGTTCATCAACATACTGCATGACAGGTTGCATAGGTATAATCGCACCAGCACGGACATAAAGAGGCATTTTTTCCAGGGGAGCATGGGTGAGGATATGAACCGGACCAGAGTAACTCTCGCCAGTCCACCAGTCATACCAAGTCCCTTCGGGTAAGTACACGGCGCGATGCTCAATTCCAGGACGGTAGATTGGTGCAGCCATAAGGGAAGAACCGAGCAAAACTTGGTCGTAGAGTGTATAGGTTTTGGGGTCGTTGGGGAAATGGTAGAGTAATGGTCTTAAAATCGGCGCTCCTGTAGTTGCTGCTTCCCAGAAGAGGGTGTAAATGTATGGCAGCAATTGATAACGTAGATTGATATATTCTCTACAGATTTTCTCTGTACGCTCTCCAAAAACCCACGGCTCATGACGAGCTGTACTCATCGCCGAGTGACCACGCATCAAGGGGTAGAGCATTCCTACCTGCATCCACCGAGCGAATAATTCAGCTGTGGCGTTACCAGCAAATCCACCAATATCGCAACCGACAAATGCTACACCAGAAAGTCCCATGTTGCACAGCATTGGCAGAGACATTTCTAGATGTTCCCACAATGACTGATTATCGCCCATCCACACCGACGACCACCGCTGCACTCCTGCAAAACCAGAACGAGTTAGTACAAAAGAACGCTCATGAGAGCGCAGTCTTTGCAAACCCTCTGCACTAGCTCGCGCCATTGACAAACCATACAAGTTATGCACTTCTGCGTGAGTCGCCCTTGCATTTTGGGAAGATGGAGAAGATGAGGGAGTCATTTCTCCCCCATCTCCTTGGGGTGCATCCAGTGGAAACCAAATTTTATGACCATCATCCCCAAAAGGGCGATCGTCTATGGCTGGTTCATTCATATCATTCCAAATTCCTGCAACCCCGATATCTGTGAGGCTTTTGTGTGAGTCGCCCCACCACTGACGCACATCGGAACGCAGAAAATCAGGAAAAACAGATTTTTCTGGCCATACGTAGCCATGAAATAAGCGTCCATTGGCTTGACGCACAAAATAGTCGTTTTGTATACCTTGGTCAAAAACGTGATAGTTCGCTTCTGGTTCGTACTTCACACCAGGGTCAATAATTGTGACTGTCTTAAAGCCAACCTCTGTCAAGTCACTTATCAATTTTGCCGGGTCAGGGAAGCGCTTAGGACTCCAGGTAAACACGCGATAGCCCCGCATATAGTCAATATCAAGGTGGATGACATCGCAGGGAATACGGCGATCGCGGAATTCCCGCGCCAGTTCACGCACGACAGTTTCCGACTCATAACTCCAACGACATTGGTGGTAGCCCAGCGCCCATTTCGGTGGTAGCGGCATTCTACCAGTTAGCTGGGTGTAGGTGCGGAGGATTTCAGCAGGTTCGGAACCATAGATGATGTAGTAATCTAACTCACCGCCGCGAGTTTCCATTTTCCACAGACCTGGTTGTTCTGCACCAATGTCGAACTGACTCCAGAAAGTGGTGTTGAAGAAGATACCGTAAGCAACATCTGGACGCAAAGCCATAAAAAATGGAATGGCTTGGTACATTTCATCGGTGAGAGAACCGTAATCTAAGGCATCGGTCGTCCAGTTCGTTTTGACTTCGCTCAGTTTATCAAGAAAGCCCGTGCGTTCACCAAAGCCGTAGAAATGTTCGTCGGCTTCGATGCGCTTCCACGCAGCAACTGCACCCAAGCGCCAACCTATAGCCAAATCAGCATCTTGGGCGAAGGGACGACCAGCTTTGTCGAAGCAGGTCATACGGCAATTTTCCCGCTGTACGCACACACGTATTTGCTCTGTTTCGATTTCTACTGTTGCGTCTGTTTCCCGTACTTGGAAGGGTATGACTGTCCATTCTGTATCATCCAGCGTCACCGCCCAAGGACGGCGGGGCATAAATTCACCATTGGGTGACATCCGCACGCGGATTAAATTTGGTGCTAGCACGCTGATACTCAGGCGTGACTCTCCACACTCTAAGTTGATATTATGTTGGTTCCAATGTACAGCTTGTACTGTACCGATAGTTGTCCAAGGTTGGTCAGTTGTGGGCAATTTTCCGAAGTATTGTGGCATCCATCCTCCAAGACATACGGTATATCTGACAACAACTGCAACTGTAGTACACTCAACAATTCGGCATAAACCTACTGATGGATGAATTACCAGAAGTGAACTACCGCAAAAATATCAAAGTCACTGTTAAAATCCAAATACCAAATAATTTATAAGTTACGATTTAAACGCCCGACTTTTATGAAAGAAACTATCCTAGACGTTCGCAATCTTCAAGTTGAATTTTCTGGTGAGACCACAATTGTCAAAGCTGTAGATGGCATTTCCTTTGAGCTACATCGAGGAGAGACTCTAGGAATAGTGGGGGAGTCGGGGAGCGGAAAATCAGTAACATCCCTAGCGGTTATGGGTTTGCTCCAGAATCCTGGTAGAATTAGTGGCGGCGAAATTTGGTTTCGCGCCCAGGACAATAGCGCACCCATTAATTTAGTGGAATTGCCTAACGAGCAGATAGAAGTCCACAGAGGCGGCGACATCGCCATGATTTTTCAAGAACCGATGAGTTCACTCAATCCGGTTTATACAATTGGATTTCAGATTACTGAAGCCATTTTGCGACACCAGAATGTTTCACCATTGGAAGCACGACGAGTGGCGATCGCTCGCCTGCAAGAGGTCAAACTCCTCCCCAGCGATGAAGCGCTGACGCAACAGTATATTGAGAATTGGCAACCAAGCTCTTTTGGGTCATCAACCCCAGATGAGCAAAAGATAGCACAGTTGGTGAAGCAACACAAAAAAGCTATATTGGAGCGTTACCCGCATCAACTTTCTGGGGGACAGTTGCAGCGGGTGATGATAGCAATGGCTATTTCGTGCAACCCATTGCTACTGATTGCTGACGAACCAACAACAGCATTGGATGTGACGGTACAAGCAACCATTCTTGAGTTGCTGCGAGAATTGCAGCAGCGCCGCAATATGGCAATGATTTTTATCACCCACGACTTAGGACTCATTTCAGAAATTGCTGACCAAGTGGCGGTGATGTACAGAGGCAAAATTGTAGAATACAATTCGGCAGCGCAAATTTTCACAAATCCGCAGCATCCATACACGAAAGGTTTGGTAGCTTGTCGCCCCACACTCAACCGCCGTCCCCACAAATTACTGACAGTTTCCGACTATATGAATGTGGAGGAAACGCCAGCAGGAGATTTGGTGATTCAGGAGAAACAACCCGAACACCCTTTGGAAGTGACAACTGAAGAGATTGCTCAAAGATTGGCAACCTTAGAACAGCAGCAACCTCTGTTGCAAGTTTGTGACCTTAAGGTTGGTTTCCCCGTACGGGGAATATTTGGTGGCACAAAACGCTATTTTATGGCAGTCAATGGTGTTTCCTTTGATGTGAAAAAGGGAGAAACGCTGGGATTGGTGGGAGAATCTGGTTGTGGTAAAACTACTCTTGGTAGAACCTTGCTGCGATTAATCGAACCAATGAGCGGTCAAATCCTTTTTGAAGGACAAGACATTACCACCCTCAAAGGCAAACCGTTGCAGCAGTTGCGGCGAGAAATGCAAATTGTTTTCCAAAACCCATTTAGCTCCCTCGATCCGCGCCTCAAGGTTGGGGAAGCAATTATGGAACCTTTGGTGATTCACTCGATTGGTAAGACAAAGCAACAACGGCGAGAACGGGTTGCTTACCTTCTAGAACGGGTGGGGTTGAGTGCAGATGGGATAAATCGCTATCCTCATCAGTTTTCTGGTGGTCAACGTCAGCGGATTTGTATTGCCCGTTCGTTGGCATTAAATCCTAAGTTTATTATCTGCGATGAATCGGTTTCGGCGCTGGATGTGTCAGTGCAGGCACAGGTGCTGAATCTGTTAAAAGAGTTGCAAGATGAGTTCGGTTTGACCTATATTTTCATTTCCCACGATCTCAGCGTCGTGAAATTTATGAGCGATCGCATCTTGGTGATGAATCGTGGTCAAATTGTCGAACAAGGCACAGCAGAGAGTATCTACCGTGAACCCAAAGAGGAATACACGCAGAAGCTTATTGCCTCAATTCCTACTGGAAGTCCCGAACGGGTGCGACAGCGGCAAGTACGTGCATCCTGAGGCGCGAAACCCACCCTTTGATATATAGCGGTTTGCAATTGGGTGAGGTATAGCAAGAAATAATGAACCACAGATGGACACCGATGGACACAGATGAATTAGTACTTTTAACTTTCTGATATTTGTAGGGCGGATAATATGCGATCGCTCAATATCCAACGATTAGAATCAGGTTTAACCCAATGCTTCTGGTCTGGATTAAAATTACGCTGTTCAATAAGTGCTGCTTGTAAGTCTTTCTTCTGGTTAGTATCGAGCTTAGACGCCATCTTTTGAGCAGAACGCAATGCAATCGTTTGCTCAAACGCCGTTTCTGAATGATTAATTAAATGTAGAACCAAATCAAAATAAATCGGATCTCCAGACCACTCAACAACAGAAAGTCCGAGCAACCGTTTCCCTTGGTCGCTCGATTGCAGAAGGTCTTTCACTTCTTGTACGCTATATTTGACTTCTGGAGCTAAAGCACGCATCCGTCCAGCGACTGATTCCATCTCAAATGTTCGCTGCACCCCAGAAGGCATTGTCATTCTTAGTTCCTTGTAGCGTTCGGCTAAACGCTCCATTTCTTGCCGTGCTTGTGATACAGGAATCCTTGACGCGTAGACTTTCTGCCATTGTTGGCGAATTTGACGCATTTCTTGCTGTTGTTGCGGTGGAGCAGCATCTTCCGCTAGCTTAGTCTGCTCAATGAGAAATCCCAATGAATCACTGGTTAATGACTCTAGCATAGTCTTCATGCCTGAGCTACCAATTTCTCCCGCTGGCGTCTTCAGCGCTCCTCCACTTAAAGCAAATATTTTAAGTATAGATGGTAACCAAATCAGTGACAAGAAAACCGCTGTTGTATTCGTGACTCTAAATTTAAATGATGATTCTTTGCCCCAGCTAATTTCACAAGTACTAATAAGGATAAGAATAATACTAATAATTAACCATTTTTTCGGAACTTGGAAGATGCGTTGCAGTAGCCAATCTACTGCTTCCCTTGAAATTACGCTTTTAAGCGCCTCAGTGTCTGATTTGCTATCCATATTCTTACTTTATCTATCGGCATTCGCGTAGCTAGGAGTCACCATTTGAGAATTCATAATATACCCATGTTCTTGCCAGTCAGGAAAAGCCAATCTTAGATTATTATTCTTTGTGGCTTGGAGAATATAACGACGTAACTTTGGATCGCTCAGCATCCATACATCTTCTATCTGACAAGTGAGGAAATTTTTAGCACGCTCATAAAATGCGATCGCATCTTCATTATTATGAGCATTTCCATAAATAATCCCCTGGATTTCAGGGTAAATTGCTTGTTGCTCATAAAAGTAGCGCGACCAAGCTTGACTAATACCACGTTGCTCCGTTTTTGCTAGGGTTGCATCATTAGCACCTGCCTGCATTGCACCAGAACCCCGTACATCCAGTAACTTTAGGTTACTCTTAAGAGTGAGGATTGCAAGGTTATGGTCAGTCACTTGTGCATAGTCATTATGTTTATCACCAAAGCATTCATCACCAAAAACTTCAACTAGACAGCTAGAAAGTGAAAGCGCAACGTAGCATATCCGACGTTCTGTATCATCACACGGTTCGCATTTGTGTATGTCATAGTTAGGTGTGGGCGGGTTGCCCCGGTGATGGTCAAAGCGAAAAAGTGGACCCCAAGAACGAAAGGTAAGGGCAGTTGGATTGTATTCGGGACGAAAAATTCTGAAAAGTTTTGTTTTCTTGTCTAAGACATAAAATTGTGGTTCCGTAAACCGAGGAGGCGGAAGCAAGATTTTTACCACCTTTATCACTCCTAAATCTGGATTGACTGACAAAATTTTGACACTCAATGTTTCAATACTCTTGAGCCGTCATAAGACCGAAACTTCAAAGCCCAGTCTAATCCAGAGATTCAAAAGCCGCTCAGGTAATTCCGGAAACCTATTGAGGTCATTCCGGATCTTTTATTTTTCTTAGTGTATTTACGGTTATCTTCTAGGTGTAATTTCGGATATTGTTATCAGTCGTTGAGTTCCCAAAGTGAACCCCCTACCAGCTATATAACTCCTACAGCCCTTGCTTGAGCAATTACGTCATCTTTTTGACCATGCTTCAGCGCTTGTACAGGGGTTAGACCATTTAAAGCTGGGTTGCGTCGGTTTAACCAACTGATTTGCGATAAAGCAGGAACCTTGAGAGCTTTTAAGACATCTGGTAGTCCATCAATAACGCCGTCTGAACCGTGAGGATCGAATTGCCAGCGTGGAAACTTCCAAACACCATTATCTTCAACTGCAACTAAGCTGTTATTTTTCCGTCGATCATGTGGTGTCTGACGACTTTTTGCACCCAGCAGTTTAGCTACTTCAGATGCTGAGAATGAATCTTTGAGTAACTCTTGTCTCCACTCAAAATAATTTTTCAGAGCAGCAAGTTCTAATTCTCTTTGCTCATCTTCACTGATTGGATCGACACCAAGTTTTGCCGCCAAGTCAGTGTTATTGTGAGATGACTTTGGCTTGTCATGGGTCATTTCAAGCTGATCTGCTAAACATTTAATCTCATCTTGCGGTAAACAACTGAGAGCCTTCACAACCTTTGCAATGAGTTGTAGCCGCTGTGGTGTTACAGCTTTTGTTGAACGAGAATATATTGTCGTTGTGACAGGTTTGGTTGAATCTTGGTCTGTGTATGAGAGAGTTATTGCAGTCATAATCCCCTCCTTTGGGGATGGACAAGAACATGTATAAGCTGATTAAGGCTGTTGGACAACTGATAATTTGTCACTGTATTCGCTTCCTGTGTGTAAGAGATGTCCAGAACCTACATCTCTAGAATCACATTTGGCTGAGTGATTTCCGGTAAGTGTTATGATTGATTTATGTATGAGATATGCATGACTTGTGCATTAAGGATAAAAAAATAGCAGATTAAACTATAAAAGTTATTTCTTCTAGGGTATAATGGCAAGACGCTCACTTCAAGCATCTGATCAGGGAATTAAAAAAGCGCAAGCTGCCCTCATTCGTAATTCACTTACACAACAAGCGTTAGCAGAAGAACTAAGTATTAGCCGTCAGCCAGTGAGCAAATTTTTCCAAGGGAAAGCTGTTGACCGCTACATTTTTGTCACAATCTGCGAAAAGTTAGGACTGGAATGGGCTGAGATTGCTAGTTTATGCTCAATTCCAAATGTAGATGATGCAGCAAGTACTTATCAGATAGAGAGTCTGGTGCAGACGGTACGAGAAAAAGTTCATGAGAGTGTTCAGAGGCGTTGTGGCATAATACGCTTGCTTGATAGAGAGCAGCCGATGAGGTTGGACAGCATATACACAGATGTGAATATTTTAGAAAGAGTCACTGGACGCAAACGGCTTTCCATTCCAGAATTGTACGAGGCTTGTGACGAGGAGAACTTTGAGCCTTTTAGCTTGAGCAACATTTCCCAAGAACAAGTCCTAGGACTCGAAGCGGTAGAATGCTACGACAAGCTGATGATTTGGGGAAAACCAGGTTCGGGCAAAACGACATTTTTGAAATGGGTAGCAACGCAATGCAACTCAGGTCAGTTTCTGTGTAATACTGTCCCTATTTTTATCACCTTGAAGGACTTTGCCCAGACTAGCGGACAACCAAGCTTGTTGGACTACATGACAGCACAATTTGAGGAATGTGGAGTTGTTGAACCCCAAGCAGTTCAAACACTGCTGAGTCAGGGGCGAACGATACTTTTACTCGATGGATTGGATGAAGTCAGGCAAGCCGACCTTGATCGAGTGTTGCAGGAAATTCGCGCTGTTGCAACGCGGTTTTTTGCCAATTCTATAGTGATAACCTGTCGGATTGCAGCACAGGAATATACTTTTGAACAGTTCACCGAAGTGGAAGTTGCCGATTTTGATGACGAACAAATTGCTAGCTTTGCCGCCAAATGGTTTCAAGGTCAAGATGCGGTAAAAGCACAACGCTTTGTGCAAAAGCTGCAAGAACATCAACCACTCAAAGAACTAGCGACCAATCCCTTACTGCTAACCCTTTTGTGCCTGGTGTTTGAGGAAAGAGTTGACTTTCCAGCTAATCGTTGTGAGCTTTATCAAGAAGGGCTGGATTTATTACTGAAAAAATGGGATAATAAGCGCGGCATTGAGCGAAATCAGGTTTACAAACAATCCCGGCAGCATAAAGAAGACTTGTTAAGTCAAATTGCTTGGACTACCTTTGAACGTAGCGAGTATTTCTTCAAGCAAAAAGCTATTGAGGCAAGGATTTCCCATCATATCCATACATTACCTGAGGGTAGCACCTTTTTAGAAACACTTCAAGTTGACAGCGAAGATATTTTGAAGTCGATTGAAGTTCAGCATGGTTTACTTGTTGAGCGGGCAAGGGGTATTTACTCCTTTTCCCATATCATCTTTCAGAAATACTTGGCTGCCAAAAAAATTGTTTCTAGTCCACCTCATCATGCTGAAGAAGCTTTGCAAAACCTTGTCCGCCATATGAGTGAGAAGCGCTGGCGAGAAGTCTTTTTACTAGCAGTGGAAATGTTGCCAAACGCAGACAAGCTGTTGCAATTGATGAAACGCCAACTCGACAGTCTTTTGGCAAGCGAGGAAAAGCAGTATGAGGACGCTAAAAAGTTGCTTATCGATTGCCTCAACAGTGATTGTTACATCACTCATCAAGTGCGACAGTCAATTGAGGATACTTTGCTATTGCCCAACAAAGGCTCAAGCACCGTCAGTTGATGAATTAATGGCAGAAAATATTGATGAGTAATCCGCATCAGAAAATGACATTTTCATTGCCATCTCTATAATGTCCCGCACACCCTCAATGCTGCTGAGATTTAAACTCGTCGATTTTGCCTCTGAGATAAACAAATCTACGTCTTTCATCAAGTGTTTTGTCGGAAAGTTGGGATTAGCATAATTGCTCTCCAGCATCCGTTGCAACTTTTTGTCGAAAGTCGGTGCGTAAAGAGCACTCTGGCGCAGAATGTACATGAATAGATCTACGCTAACACCTTGACGTTGGGCAAAACCAACACTCAGGGCAAAAGCTGTTGTCATGGAAGCAATGAGTTGATTTAACGCCAGTTTCAGCGCCGCCGCAGTTCCTACGGGACCTACAAGTAGAGGCTCTGGACTAAAATGTTTGAATAACTCTAGGTGGCGTTGATATTGTTCTTGGTGTGCGCCTACCATCACAATCAGTTTGCCATCTTTGACTTCTGGAATGCTACCCAAAACCGGTGCTTCTAGATACTCTCCACCAGCAGCAACCACTGCATCTGAGATTTCTTTACTTTCTGTGGGAGTAATTGTCCCCATTTGAATGATGCTGCGTCCGGCGACAGATTGCCAAGCTCTATCCGAAAGCAAAACATTGTATATTGCTGCGGCATTACTCAGCATCATGATGGTACAATCAGCAGCACTAATTGCTTGGTAGGAGTGTGTTACGACTTCAGCACCAGCTGCTTTGAGTGGTTCTAATTTTTCTGGGGTGCGGTTATAGGCAATCACCTCTACATTTGCCTCTAACAACCTTTGAGCCATTGGTAGTCCCATTAATCCAGTCCCCAGAAATGCTACCTTCATTTTTCACCTTCCCTTGGTAAGCGCTTGCTTTTCAATCTTTTGATTTTAATTCTTTGAAGAGTAGGTATTGGAGAGTAGGGAGAGTAGAAAGAGTAGAGGGAGAAATGACTCCCTCATCTCCCGTAACTCGTAATTAGCCACCTGCCGCAAATGTCACCATAATCAGCACTGAAAGTAGAATTCCCGGAGTCAGTAGGGTTACTAGCGTTAACAGGTCATGAGGAGTCATAATTATTACTCTCCTGAAGTTATTATTTTTAATGTAATTACTGCTATGGTAGACCAATAATCACTAACATACTGTTAATAGCGCTTAACTTTTCACATTTGCATTTGGATTTGTTCTGGCACACTGAGTCCTTTCAACGGTTGTGCAGCCTCTTCAGTTGTCAGTCCTTTGCTCTGAACTAAGACACCAAACCCACCCAGTCCTAAAGGGTCTAAAAGCTGATGCAGGACATCCCGGCGATGCAGCAACTGTGAGATGGGTTGTTCTGTGTAAGAGAGGGCGGAAATTCGTTCTCCCAACCCTAAAGCCATCAAAAACAACGCTTGCTCCGTAAAACCAACTTTATCTAATCCACACCGCTCACCCCATCGTTCCAAAGCGGTAAAGTCAACATGAGCCGTTATGTCTTGTTCCCCAATATTGATATACGGGTCATTATGGCGCTGATGATGGTAATAACACTGTAGCGTCCCTTGCGATCGCCTTGGGTTGTAATAACGATTGGCAGAGTAACCATAATCAATAGTTAACAGGTATCCACGCTGCAAACGGTTCGCCACCAAACTCAACCAGTCCAAAGCGGCTAAGTTAACCTCGCTACGATAACTATCAGGGTAATCACTGATATTAATTTCCACAAGGTTAAAGTATTCCAAAAGCTTGAGTGTGGATGGCGTATCTGCAATTTCTACAAATGATGGTAGAGGAGTAGGGAGAGTGGGGGGAGATGGGAGGGTTTTTGACTCTTGTTGTGTTGTTACAAAAATCTCCCACAGTTTCCCTTGTTCGAGAACAAATTGATGCACGGGTAAAGCATCCACCAACTCGTTAGAAAAAAAGCAGCCAGTTATAGAGTGACTTGGTATCTCCTCTAAATCACACCAGCGCACAGAAAATTCTTGTAAGCGTTGCTGTTGTTCTTGCCTTAAAACAGGAGATTTTTCAACGATGACATAATCTAGAGCATTCCAAAAATCAGGGGACTGCTGCTGAATATATTTGAGGATATCCAAGGCTAATAGTCCTTGACCTGCTCCCATTTCTACCAAAGAAAATGGGACAGGTCGCTCTAAAATCTCCCACATTTGGACAAATTGCACCGCAAGCAATTCGCCAAAGTCAGCACCAAGGTGGACAGAAGTGAAAAAATCGCCTTGCTTTCCCAAGTTCACCGCCTTGGTGGAGTAGTAACCAAGTTCAGGGTGATATAACACCATGTCCATGAATTCGGCGAAAGTTATTCGCTTTTGGGAACTGGTAGCAATACGGTGTGCAATGACTTCACACAAAGCCGGATTGGAATTCATCATACTGTTGTCAAAGCAATAATGTAGAGACGTAGCATGCTACGTCTCTACGACAAAACCTGGTTTTTTAGCCCTAAGTCTGAATACTGAACCAGTGTTCTAGGAACGGAATTCTATTATCTATCTACAGAACCCATGATGATGTCGATACTACCCAGAATGACGACAATATCCGCCACCTTCACGCCTTTAAGTAAATGAGGCACAATTTGAACGTTATTGAAATCGGCTGCGCGAATCTTCCATCGCCAGGGGAAGACGTTATCATCGCCAATCAAATAAATTCCTAGTTCACCTTTGCCACTTTCTACACGGGAGTAGATTTCACCTTTGGGAATTTTGAAGGTGGGAGCAATTTTCTTGCTGACGTATTGGTAATCAGGTCCATCCCACTCGGATTTTTTCCCTGCTGCTAAACGCTTGGCTTCTAGGTTCTCGTAGGGACCACCGGGAAGTCCTTTGATAGCTTGTCTAATGATTTTTACAGATTCGCGCATTTCCCGCATCCGCACCACATAACGGGCGAAGCAGTCGCCGGCGGTTTCCCAATGCACTTCCCAGTCAAAGTCGTCGTAGCATTCGTAGTGGTCAACTTTCCGCAAGTCCCACTTCACCCCAGAAGAGCGTAACATTGGACCAGAAAGTCCCCAGTTAATGGCTTCTTCGCGCGAAATAGTGCCAATCCCTTCAACACGACGGCGGAAGATGGGGTTGTCAGTCACTAAGCGCTCGTACTCGTCTATTTTAGGTAATAGATAATCGCAAAAGTCCAGGCACTTGTCAACCCAACCATAGGGTAAATCAACCGCTACGCCACCAATACGGAAGTAGTTATGGTTGACCATCCGGTAACCTGTGGCGGCTTCCCACAGATCGTAAATCATTTCCCGTTCACGAAATTGGTAGAAGAAGGGAGTTTGAGCACCGACGTCAGCCAAGAATGGACCAAACCACAGTAAGTGGTTGGCGATGCGGTTCAACTCCAGCATGATGACGCGGATATAGCTGGCGCGTTTGGGGACAGGAATATTTGCTAGTTTTTCTGGTGCGTTAACGGTGACGGCTTCGTTGAACATTCCGGCTGCATAGTCCCACCGACTGACGTAGGGGACGTACATAATGTTGGTGCGGTTCTCCGCAATTTTTTCCATTCCCCGGTGTAAGTAGCCAATTACCGGTTCACAATCAACCACATCCTCGCCATCTAGGGTGACAATCAGTCTCATCACTCCATGCATGGAGGGATGGTGGGGACCCATGTTTAGCACCATTGGTTCGGTGCGGGTTTCTAATCTTGCCATAAAATCAGTGTTCTCCGGTCTTGGAAAATTTTAAAATTGAACCGTACAGCCGCAACAGAGCGCGGAGTTAGCGTTAAGTTGGAGAGAGGTTGGTCGTTGGTGGGTCTTGTTTGATGTTTCGTTTTGTTGCACTTATTCAACTATTATTATATGGAGCGTGAGATGCAGGGAATGGAGGCACAGGAATTTTTTCATGTGCCTGTGTTGAGTCGAGAGGTGATTTCGGGTTTGGCTGTCCGTCCCGGTGGGCATTATTTAGATGCAACGGTAGGTGGTGGCGGTCACAGTCGTTTGATTTTGGAGGCTGCACCGGATACTCGAGTAACGGCAATTGACCAAGATGAGGATGCTTTGGCGGCGGCGCAAAAGGTATTAGGGATGTTTGGGGAGCGTATAAAATTTATCTATAGCAACTTTGCTTCCTACGCGTTTCCTTATAGTCTGTTTGATGGTATAATTGCCGACTTAGGCGTTAGCTCCCACCATTTGGATACGCCAGAACGGGGTTTTAGTTTTCGTCGCGAAGCAAGTTTGGATATGCGGATGGATAGGGGACAACCTCTCACGGCTGCTGATGTGATTAATAGTTGGGATGAAGCTCATTTAGCAGATATTTTCTTTAAATACGGTGAAGAAAGGTTATCGCGGCGGATAGCCAGACGTATTGTCGAACGGCGTCCAATTCATACTACGACGCAATTAGCTGAGGCGATCGCTTCTTGTGTTCCCCCTAAATACCGTTACGGGAGAATTCACCCCGCTACCCGTGTTTTTCAAGCGCTGCGAATTGTCGTCAACGACGAGTTAAAATCCCTAGAAACTTTCTTGAGCAAAGCGCCAAACGCTCTTGTACCTGGTGGCAGAATTGCTGTCATCAGTTTTCACAGCCTAGAAGACCGCATCGTGAAGCACAGTTTCAAAGATTCCCCTTTATTAAAGGTGTTGACGAAAAAGCCAATAGAAGCACAAGAGGAGGAAATTGTCAATAACCCACGCGCTCGTTCTGCAAAGTTGAGGATAGCCGAGAGGATAATGTAGAGATGTGCCATGGCACGTCTCTACAATTGACTAACTTCGCGTGGTAACTCTACGCGAAAGGTTGAACCTTCACCCAGTTTGCTTTCAACTGTGATGGTTCCTCTCATTAAGCGTACCAACTTATCTACTATCGCCAGTCCCAAACCAACGCCTCCATGCTTGCGTGTCGTGGACCTATCAACTTGCCAAAATTCCCCGAAAATATTTGTCAACTCTGATTCTGGGATGCCAATACCTGTATCCTTAACCATGAGCGCTACTCGGTTATGATTAAGTTGTTGCACTTCCACAAACACGCCCCCGGTATCTGTAAACTTGATGGCGTTGGAAACTAGGTTCACCAGAACCTGCTGTAGGCGAATGGGGTCGTTGATAATTCTGGGGTTTTGGAGATTTGAGTGTAGAACCAAGGTTAAGTTTTTCTGTTCGGCAAGGCAACGTAGTTCTTCTGTGGTTGCTGTGACTAGTTCAACTATGTTAAGTTCTTGTAATTTCAGTTCTAGCCTATCTGTCTCCAGCCTAGAGAAGTCAAGTATAGTCTCGATGAGCGCTAGTAAGTGTTTGCCACTGTTGGCAATCCGTTCTACCATATCTCTTAATTCGGGGGGGAACAGATGGTAGTAGCGGCGCAACAGCAGCTGGGAAAACCCTAAAATTGAATTTAAAGGTGTACGCAGCTCGTGAGATAGAACTGACATAATTTGGGTTTTGATGCGTGCAACTTCTTGCAATTGCATATTCTGGAGTTGAATTGCTCGCAGTTTTTCTTCTGCTTGCTTGCGAGCAGTGATGTCCCGCACAAGCCAACGCCAAGCAGTGGGTTTGCCTTCTCTATCCCTGACAGTAGTTACATTTAAACTTGCATCAAATATATGACCTTTTCGCTGTTCTAAGCGAATTTCCCACTCCTGTAGTCGCTCTAGATCACACAACCGTAAAAGTTGCTCACGAAAGGCACTACGTTCTTCCTGAGGGATAAAGTTGCTCAAGGGTTTGCCTATCAGGAACTTTTTTGATATGTTCAGCAAAATAGCAGCAGCGCGGTTGGCTTCCAAAATTTTCCCGTAGGTATCTGTTACAAAATAGCCATCAGGGGCAAACTCAAACAATTCTTGATAGCGCAAGCGCTCTGCTTCTACCTGTTCCTGAGCAATTGCTAACTGCTCATTCTGCGCGCGTAATTCTTCCTCTGCTACACGTAATTCTTCCAAGGCGGTGCTAAGTTCCTCGAAAGCTTGTGACAACAAATTTTCTTGCCGCAATGGTGATTCGCTAACCCTATTTTGTAACAATTGGCTGCGCTGGCTTACTTCCTTTATTTGCTGACCAAACTTGTCCGGATTCACTGCTTACCTCTTGTGCGCTCCTCCACCCACCACGATACTTGTCGCGCCAATATCCAAAATCTATCTAGCTAGTTATTAATCTGATAATAACTCTAATGAGTGTTGGTTATTTCTTTAGGTTACTCTCTTCTGTCAAGGGGAGTAAAGCTTAAGGGCTAGGGGTTCCCTTTGAAGACTATTCCTCTTGGTCGCGCTCTTCCATGAGTAAAATCACTCCTTGGATCTCCGACTTGTTAGTTAATAACGGTGTACAAATGACTTGGCATTCAATTGCCCTACCCCGGCGGTTTCTGGCATTCAGCAGCATTTCATGGTATTCTGATTCCCCAGAAATCATTGCCCGCAGTGGCTGGATAAGTGGCTCTATGGGCAAACCAATATCCAAGCTCATGAACTGCTTGGAAAAAACTTCATCAGAGCGCAAACCCCACAAGTCTTCAGCTTTACGGTTCCAAATCAGGATATGCAAGTCGGGGCTGAGAACGACAACTCCGGCGCGGAGACTGGTGAGGATTGACTCTAAAAAGCTGTTGACTCGGTTGAGTTCCTCGCTGCGTTGGCGTAGTTCCTCGTTCATGGTCTGCAATTCCTCATTGGTGGATTGCAGTTCTTCGTTCATTGTTTCTAGTTCTTCGTTGGTGGACTGAAGTTCTTCGTTGGTTGTTTCTAGTTCCTCCACTGTGGACTGAAGTTCCTCGTTGGTGGTTTCCAGTTCTTCGTTGGTAGATTGGAGTTCCTCATATGCTGTTTCTAGCTCTTGGTTGGTGTGAACGAGATCCTGCTGTAGCTGTTTAAAACGGGTCACGTCGGTGAAAATGATTTTTAAGCCAAGCAGTTCATCGGTGTTTTCGTCCAACAGTGGTGTGATTTGCACGTCCAGATATCTGCTTTCGCGCTCTGGGTGCAACCATTCAATCTCTTTTAAAGTGATGGAGCGACGATTGGTGCGAACTTGGTCAATAGGCGATCGCAAGTCTACTGGTCGGTAGGAAAGTTCTAAATCTTGCAATGGGCGACCGATGTCTTTGAAATTGAGATTAAACAACTTTCGGACTTCGGCGTTGGCTAGGATGACTATGCTGTTGAGATCCACCACGACCTGGGCAACCGGATCAATCTCGAAGGCAGCTTCATAAATGCGGAGTTTGTCAACCATCTGTGGGGCAGCTTTCTGGCTACTAGAGTGAGCCATGTTCAGCAGCATTTCGCGTATATTGCCATTAGGCAGTTTGGTGAACACCCGTTGCCGCAAATCCACTGGTGTAAACGAGTGGTTGCGAGTAAACAACATTTCTGCTTTGCCCAAAAGCAGAAAGCCGTTGTTATTCAGGGCAAAGTGAAAGCGTTCAAGAATTCTGGCTTGGGTTTCGGTATTAAAATACATGAGGGTGTTACGACATACTAGCAGGTCAATCCTTGAGATAGGTGCATCCTGCATCAAGTCGTGACGACCAAAGATCACACCGCGACGCAGTTCTTTTTGCACAAGATAGTGACCATTGACTCGCTCAAAGTACTTGTCCAGTAGCTCCGGGGGAACATTCTGTACTTGCTTAGGGTTGTAATTTGCTTGGCGAGCATAGTTGAGGGCATCCACGTCTACATCGGTGGCAAAGACCTTCACCCGTGCTATGTATTGTTCCATGCCTAATGCCTCAGCCAGCAAGATGGCTATGGTGTAGGTTTCTTCTCCGGAAGCGCATCCAGCACTCCAAACCCGGATCGGTTTGCTAGTGTGCTTGCCTGCAATGATTTGAGAAATAATGTCATTAGCTATGTACTCCCAAGCCTGTGGTTCTCGGAAGAAGGTCGTGACGTTGATCAAAATCGTGTTAAATAGCTCAATAAACTCGTCCGGGTGAACCTCTAAGTAGTCAAGATAATCGCTATAACTTTCTACACCAAGGACTTGCATCCGTTTGCGAATGCGGCGGCTTAAGCTTGTACGCTTGTAGCCGCTAAAATCAAAACCACGGTTACGTTTTATGTATTCTAAAAGTTTCTCTAAGTCAGGATTGAGTTCCGTAATACTCATATTTTTTTGTAGATATATTCTTCGGGATTTTAGATTTTACTCTTGTTCCTAAAGCTTTTGCTTTGGAACGCATTCAAGAGGCTACAGTCTCCCTTCTGTAGATTATTCTGTCAAGTAAAGCACAGGCGCTAACCCCATGTTTTAAGCAAAATAGCAGCTAGAAAACCCCCTAAAGCTCATCTTCTAGCTCGACTAGTAAATGATAGAGAAAAAATCAATTCATATATTACCTAGTAATTCTACTTAATAGTTGACTATTAAAGCAGGTTGGATGAAAAATTTAAAGATAGTTTACTGAATAAAATTATTTTAAGTAGGAACCAGAATTATAGTTCAGTTAAATTGTGTATATAGCAGAACAAAGGCGTCGGGCGTCAGAATATGCCCTCCGTGTATGCTGCGCGTTAACGCAGTTCCGACCTAGGAGGCACAGAAGTAAAACAGTCGTTCTATCTAGCTTTAAGACCGAAGTTTTGTAACTCACTCATCCGCAAACCGCTGTAAGTTTTTCTAAAATTTTACTATCCTTGACATCTGAAGCTACCTGCTTTTGAAGCCTGCTAAATCCTTCAATTCCGAGGTTTTAGACAGAGGAAGCTTGTGAAACTTGGACGGTAAATGTAGCAAACAATCTGAAAAGTTTTGCGCGAATTACATTCACCCTGTAAATTCTCAGACATCCTCTTAGGACTTGGACAAGCCAGCCGATTACTTATGTTGAGACGATTCTAGGTCAGTTGGCATATACTGCAAAGTAGAGTAACTACTAACTACTATCTCTATAGTAAGAGTTATCAACCTATTAGAATTCTTTAACTACTATAAAGAAGGATATTTTTTATGCAGTTAACGTATACACTTAATAACTAGGATTATAGGATATTTAACTTTTATAGTATAACATTTTTAAGTTATGCAGGGAAACCAAAAAGAGTGTCAAGTTTCACAAGAGATAACCTCTGCTTATGAAAGATTATCGGCAGCCTTGATGGAGATACAGCTTTTGCATGAGCAGGTAGAGTTTTTGCGTGAGTTGGTAGAAAGCGAAAATCTCAATCGGCGGCACGAAGAGCAGAAACTGCAAGAATTGAAGCAAGAGTTAAAGATGACAAACCAGGAGTTGTCTACTGCACTTATGGAAGATAGGTTAAGTCTTGATGAAGCGAAGGAACTTGCTAGGATACTTTTGAAAAGTGAAAAATCTGCTAGAGTCTCTTTCGCTGAGTTACTCACGACTATCTATGGCTGTGCAGTTAAACCGGAGGAATTGCAACAAATAGATAGCTTAAATATGAAAACAGTTCCTTTGAAAAAGGATCTTGTCCGTGATATTTTTGCTAATTCAAACAAACTTAAACATCATTCAAAACAGCTTTCAAAACAGTATGAGGGGCTTGGGTGGCGGTTTATGACTATGAAAGATTTGTATAGTAAAATTCAGGCATATTGGACTGAATGTAAAACAAAACAATAATTATTTTTTTAAATTAAAGTTTAGATTAATTATTGAGATATTACCGCAATAAAAACCTTTGGAGATGAGTTATGTATCAGAGATTAAACAAACACGAGAAGTCATCGTCTGACGAACGGATGGAGATATCAAAGGATCATGTAGAGACATCAAAGCTTCATATCAAAAACACCAGGGAGATGATGGAAAAGTCAAAAGACTGCCTGGTGCAAATGAAGTTGCGCCTAGAAGCCCAATTTTGAAGTTCTCTAAAGTAGAACTCTTTTCAACACCTCGGGGTGCATAGGATCAGCCTAAATTTTCCTGTGCCAACAACATACTTTTTATTCTTAAGAAGAACTCAGTAGTCCTCAGCGAGAAACTCAGTTGGGCATCCCCATAAATAAATGCACGCTTATTTAAAAACAGGCGGCTCAGTTCCTTTTTACCGTTTATTATTCTGACTACTGAGTTCTGTGTTCTGAGTTCTTTATTCGTCATTAATCGCTTCTATGTCTTCAGAGACTTGAGCGCTATTCGCCTCTATTTTGACACTATTGCCCTTCAAAAGGACATCCCGGATAACAGCGGCACGTTCTTGAGAATCGTGCGCCTCCTCTTCTAATCGTTTGGCTGACAGATTTTGGTTGCGATCGCGCATTCGCGTAGCCATGCGACGTGCTAAAGACGATTTTTCCTCAAGTGCCCTCAGGGCAATCCACAGCGCATCTTCCAAGGCATCTGACTGCTTTGCCAGCAGAGTTTCAGCGGAGAAAGCGTGACCAGTGCGGCACCGGAACCGTAACACATCTTCTTTTGAGAGATCCCAGAGAGTACCACCGCAGTCAGGACAAGCGAAAGAAGATGGTTTACCAGGTCTGTGCTCGTTGTTTAGGACTGTCATATCCATTTCCGCCAATTCAGATTCAATTTCTATCTCTTTAGAAACAGGGTTTTCTGCTTCTGCTGGCACTGGCGTGTTAGCTAGAACGACCAAGGCATCTGGAATATCCGCCAGTGGCAGGATCTGATCAATGTCGTCTACGTTTTCGATCGCACTACGCGGCATTCCAGAATACATCGCATCATCGGGGTGCTGCACAACCGCCACACCACCTTGGATTTTTATCGCCTGCAGTCCCGCCGTGCCGTCGTCAAGCACACCCGTGAGCACCACGCCGACAACTCGCCGCCCGTAAGCTCGTGCAGCGGTGCGAAACAGCGGATCGATGGCTGGGCGATGGCTGTTCTCTCTCGGACCCCGCGTTAAGCGTATATATCCAGACTTCACCAGCAGGTGATAGTCTGGCGGGGCAACATAGATGTGTCCCGGATGAATTGTTTCGCCATCTGTAGCGTGTGACACTGGCAATTTTCCCGCACGGCTTAGGATACGCGGCAGAACACTTGTGCCGTGGGCTGGAACGTGAAGGACTATAAGTATTGCAGCATTCAGGTCTGGCGATAAATGCTTGACTAGATAAGAAAGCGCTTCAACTCCGCCTGCCGATGCTCCGATAACGATAATATCGTGTCCAGGCATTTTCTATGATTCCTCCTAATTGCAGCGGAGCAAAACAACTTACCGCCTATACAACCGTACCAGAATGGTGAAACTTGCTCCCCTAGCTTAGAGGGGATTTATCGAAAATTAAGTTGGCGGCAAAGGTTTTTTGCGCTGCAAGTTAATTGTCTTCAGCAGTTTTTCCACTTCCTTTGTGTACAAATTAATTGCCTGAATATGAACTCGTGTTGCATTTACGTGCGCCTCTACAGCCTGTTCATATAATTGACACTCTCACCGCTAAGGCTGGGCCTGTAACGGGAGATTCTTGCTTCATCCCCACTTAACTAGACTGGTATTACTACCAATCCCCGTCAGTACGAGTCCATCAAGCATTTTCTAATACCGTTTGCCCAACGGCATTTACACCACGATTTCTTATTACTTGAGAAGCAGCAACATCTCGATTTGTTGTGTATCCGCACTCAGGGCAATGATGTATCCTTACATATAGTGTTTTTTTGCCAATCAGCGCATCACAATTAGGGCAAGTTTGGCTGGTGTAGTTCTTATCTACTTTGCCAAAGTATTTTCCTCTCTTACTCGCTACGTAACTCAAGATATTGAAAAACTGACCAAATCCAGCATCTAAAGTATGTTTACAGAACATACCTTTAGCCCAGGTTCTGAAATCAATATCTTCAACAAATATTGAGTCGCCTTGGTCGCAAAGTTTATGTGCTGTTTTAAAGTGGAAATCCTTCCTAGTATCAGAAATCTTTTGGTGTAGTCTAGCTATCTTTGCGTTCAACTTCTTGCGATTGTTAGATCCTAGCTTCTTGTGCTTCAACCTTCTTTGTAGTAATTTCAACTTACGATGGAGGTGCAAGAAGAATTTAGGTCTAGCAATTAGCGTCCCGTCGGAAGTAGCTAAAAAACTTTCTAAGCCTACATCAATACTAATCGGATGCCCGTGAAAAGGCATATCTGGTACATTAACGTCTAGCTGTAAAGACAGCATGACAAAATACCCAGATGCTTTTCTAACCACCCTAGCGCGGCATACAGCAAATCCATCTGGAATTGGTCTAGATTGATGAAACTTAATCCATCCAAGTTGAGGTAATTTAACCTGATTAGCTTTCAGGATTTCTCCTTTTAATTGAGGAAAAACAAAACTTCTCATCCTGAAGTGTTTTTTTAATCTAGGAAATCCAAAATTTCGAGATTTCATATCATCCCAAGCACGATCTAAAGTTCTGAGAACTTGCTGCAAAACTTGGGCATTTACACTTTTTAATTCAGGATTAGTTTTCTTAGCCTCAGTTAATCTTTTGGCTTGAACATGATAATTAGGAAAAGGTTCATCAGCTTTAATGATGTATTCACATTCAACAGAGCAAGCATTCACTTTGCACTTACGAGAATTAACCCAATCCTTTCTTTCACGCAAAGCATAATTCCAGACTTTGCGACAAACAGTTAAGATATTTTCGATATCTTCAACCTGTTCTTTTGTTGGTTTGAGTTTGAATTCATAAGTAAGTGTAAGCATTCTCGACCTCCAGAATGTTTCTGTATCTTAGGGTTTTCTACACACGCTGTCAATCTGTGTAGAATTCTCCCTGCGGCCGGTTTTATACTGGTCGCAATTCATCTCACCGTCAACCCTTTGGGTGTGACGGGAGTCTTCTTGCTCCATTTAGATAGCTAAAGCCTGCTTTTTCTGATTTCGTTCCTCATCAGTGTCTTTTTCATCTTCGTTTTGAGCAACCAGAACGCAGGAAATCTGTTGCTCGGATTTTGTTAAGAAGGCATCAGCTAGAGTCACTTCACCGTTATCTATTCGCCTAGCCAAATTAAGTAAAGCATCAGCTAAGACAATTGGCACCCTAATAGCACGGGTACTCCCAAGTTTCCATGAAGGGGCTGGACCTCGCTTACCACATCGGGGACTTTCTAACATACGTTTACCTATACACATTGTCATCATAAACTTGTACAAGTTTAGAAAACTTGTACAAATTAAGTGTAAGCTAAAGATTATTCAAAAAAAAATAGCGACTTTACCGCTTCACAGATTAAGGGTAAGTACTGTGTCCAACTATCACTAGTACAAAAAGGTAGCTATGGTGAATACAGAAGACTATAGTGCCTATCAAAACAGCTTTTTTGTCATTTTTAACTGTTTAGTTATTTCTGCTGTGCTGTAGTAGTTAAAAAACCTATCTCGTATGTAAGATTGGGCAATAGTTACAAACTTTCTGAACAAGCACCTCAGTTTCTTGCTTTAGTCTTCCTAATTAAAACTTAACCAAGAACAAAACTATGCTTAACTCTGACCACAACGATAGGTTGAAACTCCAACTAAAGGTAGGTAAACAGAGGGCTGCTACTTTATTAAAGCAGTGCGTCTTAGAGGAATTTGTCTATCTGTTTCAGGATACGGGGCTTCAAGCGATGTTGCTTGAGTCTGAAATGGAAGTCATGGAACAAGTTGCTATAAGGTGGGTGAGTGTAATTGTTTACTACAATGACCTGGGAAAACGCGTAAAAGACGAAATCCAAGCGAATAGTGAGCAATGGACAGTTTTTCGGGATACCACAGGGGTGATTGAAGTTGAAGTATTTGCCCGCCCATTTACTAACCCGAAAAAGTGTATGACTCGTGTTGATTTGAAAGATTTAGGTGGATGGGATAACAGTCCTGTAAAATATGGAGTCCGACCAATCTTGATCTGGTAACGCAACAATCTTAAACGCTTTACTCTAATTACAATTTGGGCAGAATCTCTGGCAATAACTGACCTGGAACTTTAGACAAAGCCAAGTTTTGTCCTTGGATGCCTAATTCATTGTGGAAAGCGCGAATCGTTTTTATCACATAAGCAAAAGTTGTTTGATAAGCCTCTGGTTGCTTGCTCAGTCCATTTAAGGCTTGCAAATGATTGTCTAATGATGCTTCTAGGTGTTTAGAACGAGTCGCTTTATCGGCATCGAAATACTGGTCTGTTGCTAACTGAAAATGCGCTATTCCTAAATTATTGTGAGTAGCCAACACATCAAAACTCAAAGGCATACCATTGAGTGAGTGAGCAAGGGTCAGAGCTTCTTCATATGAACTAATGCATTGTTCTAACAAATTTTGCCGATCCTGCTTTAAAGTTTGTGCTTCATTGGCAAGATGCCAGTAGGCAGTTCCAAGATTATTTTGGGTAGCGGCGCAGGCGGGAGGAACATTCGCAGGAGTCCGATATTTCAGCGCTTCGCGGTAAGCATCAATAGCTAATGGCAGATTTTCCGCTGGCTGTTCGTATTGTGCAATATTCCAGTATGCCGTGCCGATATTGTTTTGAATCATGCCATACTTAAGCGGTTCTTCTTCAGGGCTGTAGTAAGTCAGCGCCAGTTTGTAAGATCCAATGGCTTTCTTGAGATGCTCAACAGGTTGATTGTATTGTGCTAAATGCCAGTAAGCTGTACCTAAATTATTCTGGCAAGCAGCATACTTTAATGGTTCCATCTGCGCTGTACGGAACTGGAGAGCTTCACTGTAAGCTAAAACTGCTTGTTGCCAGTTGTCCGCAGGGTTAGCAAAACGAGCTAAATCACCGTAAGCTGTCCCCAGATTATTTTGCACACGAGCGTAGGTTTCAGGGTGACTTTCTGGTGAAATGAGCTTCAAAGCCAAATGATAAAATTCAATCCCTTGCTCTATGTAAGCTTGTCCCTCTTCAGAATTGGGTGGTGTGCGATAAAGCATCCAGTAGAGTGTACCCAAGTCATTCAAGGTATCAGGCACTTGGGGGGAACTGTCATCATGGGTGATTGATTCTTGATAGGCAAGAATTGCCACCATGAGGTTTTCTAGGGTTGACTGTCCTTGCTCAATACGAAGGCGATATAAGTTTCCTAAGCGGTGATAAGCTGCTCCCATCTGGACACCTGAAGCTTGTTGTGAATGTAATTCCTCTATCTCCTCTAGAATTTGCTTCACTTGCAAGCTCTGGTCATCATCTTCAGCAATTGTTGTGTTAATAGTTCCCAGTACTAGCTCTGTTAACTCTTGGCTAATGTGAGATAAGCGCTCTTGCAATGGGGGTTCGCTTGTGCTTGCTTTATCCGCGAGTTCCTCTTGAAGAGGTTTGTTTGTTAAGTTTTCTGATTTTGATGGAGGAAACTCCTGCGGTTTGTGTCCCCGATTGACTGATCTCTGTGCCGGAAAATCGAAATCATCCGCAATGGCTGATTCTTCTAAAATGGATTTTTCTACATTGCCTAACTCTAAACTTCTAGAACCGGAAAAACGTTCTGGTGAGCTTTTATTTTGAGTTGTCGGTGTGGGTTCTCCGGCAAAAACAAAAACACCTGTACGGTAACGCCAAAACTGTGGTGCTGATTGCTGAATAGCATACAACCAAGGACGCGGTATCCACAACAGTAAGCTGGATTCAAACTTAGACAGTTGCTGCTCTGTTAAACGCAGATAGTGCAAAAATAACCGCTGTATTGCAACTGGTTGCCTCGTCAGCTGTTCGACACCCACAATCTGAAACGCTGGTATTGGTAATGGTCGCCCTGGAGCGTCTTTTGATGCCCCAACAATCGGCGGTGGATAACTAGACAACCATTGATTTATTTGAGCTATGGGATTAGGGTCGCTTAAATTCAGCCGTAATGTTACTAATCGCGGATAGGCTGGTGTGCTTGCTTCCTGCATATTTGATGGCTGATATAGCACTTGCCCAACAGGATAAGCCAAAGTTGAATGCAAACGCGCTGCCACCTGATTTCTCAGGTTTAAATCATCACACACCGCCAAAAAAATTTGTCGCCGTAAACCGAGACCGAGAGCAAGTTTCAGGCGGTGATACACTTGCCGATTCCAAGTAAAATTATCCGAGTGTGCAGTTTCATTTACGCTCATGGCGGCTAAAGAGCCAAAACGCAGTGGACATACCCTCTTGGGGTGCATACAGGTAGCCTGTAAATCTGACCATGACTACGACTTTCAAGTAATTGTTGCTTTGCTCAGGATAAATCGATTCTTTGTGGTTTCAAAGAATGAAAGTATATATTTATACTATAAATGAAAGAATTTTAATCTAAATAAAAAAAACAGGCTCCTATAAAACAGGGAACCTGAAAAAACTCAAAAATTTAATTTTCAATTTCTCAAAAAATTTATGATCAACTGACATTTGAGACAGAAAAAGCAACAAAAATTAAACCACCGACCAAAATTGTAGCAGTAATTCCTAGGATAATGTAATTTCGCTTTTGTCCCTCTGTTGGAGGCTCTGCCTTGTAAATTTTGGGTTCTTTAGCAAAGTTATTGAGACGACCGCCTTCTTCTGTGGTGTAGGGCATGAGTATAATTCCTTATGCTATTTCTTTATTTTATGTTACATAAACGTTATATTTGCTCTTAAAAGTAGGAGACAAATCGTTACATAGAGTCAAGAGTCAAGAGTTACTATGAACCATTGACTCTTGAGTGGATTAACCAGTAATCGTTCCCGTTAGGGGTGAACTAGCCATAGCGTAGGTTTTGATGGGCATTCTCCCGGCAAGGTAAGCCAGACGACCGGCAATTGTTGCCAAATTCATGGCACGAGCCATTGCAGCGGGGTTTTGTGCGAGGGCGATCGCGCTATTAATCAACAAAGCATCTGCGCCCATTTCCATTGCTTGCGCCGCCTCAGAGGGTGCTCCAATCCCTGCATCTACCACCACTGGTACATTGGCATTTTCAATGATAATTTGGATATTTGCAGTAGTTTTCAATCCCTGTCCAGAACCAATGGGTGCTGCCAAAGGCATGACTGTAGCACAGCCAACTTCTTCCAAGCGCTTCGCTAGCATGGGGTCAGCGTTGATGTAGGGCAATACTGCAAAACCTTCTTTCACCAGCTGTTCTGCTGCTTGTAGAGTCCCAATGGGGTCTGGTAGCAGATACTTAGCGTCAGGAATCACTTCTAACTTAACAAAGTTGTTATCTTCCTGTCCTAACAGTTTTGCCATTTCCCGCCCCAAACGTGCGACGCGAATTGCCTCTTCTGCAGTTTTGCAACCAGCGGTATTGGGCAACATCCAGATTTTTGTCCAATCTAATGCTTCGGCTAAACCTTCGTGTCCAGGGGCATTGGTTTGTACTCGCCGTACTGCAACAGTGACAATTTCACAACCGCTCGCAACAACGCTTTGCTGCATTTCCTCAATGCTGCGATACTTGCCCGTTCCTGTCATCAAGCGGGATTGGAAAGTTTTTCCGGCAATTTGGAGTGGTGAGTCTTCTAAAGTGCTGATCTCTAAGTTCTGAGTACTAAGTTCTGATCTGTGAGTTCTGAGTGTAGGGTAAGTAAGCATTGGGGTGGTAGATGACTTTGTGTGGAAGCGCGAGTAGTGGAAATGAGAGAGTAATGGGTCTGTTTTTTGTTCGAGAATCAAATCGGCAAGCAATGCTGCTGTTATCGGTGCCAGAAGAATACCATTGCGGTAATGACCTGTGGCAAAGGTTAAGTTTTCACAGGGGCTGCTGCCAAGAATAGGTAATTCATCTGGGGTTGCAGGGCGAAATCCCCACCATAATTCCTCTATGGGATAGTGCTGTATTTGGGGAAATAGACGGATGGCGCTGTGTAGTAAGGTTTGAATTCCTGCTGGAGTGTTGTGGGGGGTGAAGCCGACATCCTCAACCGTGGTACCAACAATAATTCGTCTGTCGCGCCTCGGTACGATGTAAATGTCCTCCCCAAACAAAACGCGTGTCAAGGGCAGATCCGGCAAAAATTCCGGCACTTTCACGCTGATCATTTGACCTTTTACAGGACGCAGGGGAAGTGGAAACAATGTGTTTGACCAAGCACCTGCTGCCAAAACATAATGTTGGGCGCGAAGGAGTCCAGTGCTCGTTTGTACGCCAACAACTTGCCCCTGCTGCTGTTGAATTCCTGCGACTGCAATACCTTCTTGAAGTTCAACACCAAGCGACTTAGCAGTTGCCAATAGAGCTTGTGCTAAAGCCCTATTGTCTACTTGTGCGTCTTCAGGATACAACCAACCTCCAACAACTTCTTCTCCCAGTCCTGGCTGATATTGATGAATAGCTACTTTTTCTAGCCAGTATGAAGAGGAGGGGGGGAAGGTTTCCTCAAGTCTATTTGTCTCCTGATAAACTGGAGCCAGGATACCGCAGGACCAGTAACCAGTATTGATGCTGGTGAATTCTTCAAGCTTGCGCGTCCACTCGGGGTATAAATACAGAGAGCGGCTGCATAACTCTTGCATTGCCTTTTGTTGGATTCTTTCAGCACCTGGTGCTAACATCCCAGCGGCAGCATGAGTCGCAGCGACGCGAAATTCGCGGTTGACAACTGTAACTTTCGCACCGCGTAATTTTAATTCAATGGCGATCGCCAAGCTGATGACGCCGCCACCAATAATTAAAACGTCACTAGTCATTAGTCAATAGTCATTAAGTTATTAAGTCAAGAGTCAATAGTCATTAGTCGATAGTCATTAGTCAAGAGTCATTAGTCATAAAAACTTGGACTTTGAAGTATGGACTTTGGACTAATAACTCGTAACTCATAACTCATAACTCATAACTCATAACTTGTAATTCATAGCTTGCAACTTGTAACTAATGACATACTACCACTACCACAAGGCTCGAATGGGTTCGTTACCCTGATTGCTTTCAGTAGGTGATTGATTGTTTGTTGGTTGATTGTCACTACCTGTGTCTTCTTGAACTTGGTCATTGTAAGAGTCGCTTCCCTGAGTTGTTTGGGCAACGCTATTCCTGTTATCGTTCGCGGGAGCATTACCTGCGGCAGTGCTATTAACATTAATATTAGCTGGGAGGACTTTTGATTCTTTGCCCCTTTGTGTAGGTGCAGGTGCCTGGGCAGTGTTTTGTCCGCCCATAGGAAAGCTAATGCCCAGCAATGTACCAAGCAAAATTGCCAAGCCTCCTGCCATGAGAATAAGTGGTGTCCATCTACCCATATTGTTTTTCTCCGTTTTAACCTTTTAACCTTCTGATGTCCAAACTATTTGAGAACCTTGTCCCCAAAATCCCTCATATTTTGTCACCTTCACATCGCCCAAAACCTTGGTTTGACAGGCTAAACGCAGGTCTTTTGTAGGAGAATGGGGAGGTAGTGACCGTCGCGCTTTGTCGCGCCAATTGGCTGTTGACACTTCACCTTCTACAAGAACTGCACAAGTACCACAGCTGCCAATTCCTCGACAGTTTATAACCTTAGCACCGCTATTGTAGAGGTCAACACCATTTTGCAGCAAGATTTGCCGCAGATTAGCTCCGCGTTTGCACTCAATTGTCTGACCTTGAGCTTGGATATTGGGCATTCGGGATGACTAAATTAGCTTTTTGTTGTATTGTAACAATTCATTTCGTTGTAGAAAAAGACAGAGATACTATATGATAAACGCTAACCTAAGAACCCAAGAAACTTAATCAGATCGTCATCTAGTTTGCACCTAGGCGCTAGGAGTGCAAAACCTTGCGCTCGTGCATCTGTAGCCATAGAAGAATTAGTGAGACCCCACAACCTGAAAAATATGGGGGAACCCTGTGAAAATGCTCAATAAATGGGCATTTACTCAGCAATTGAGAGTGGCAAGGAATAACTCCTGAGTCATTTTCTGTTTGTTTCCTTTAGACAACTGAGATCTCCGTTTGAGCCTCAGGAACGGTAAAATCTTCTTTTAAGAACTGTAAGAAGTACTCTGCGTTACTTTTATCGCCTTATCCTTAACTATACTTACACATTGCCTTGAAAGTTGTCTCCAAGAGTCCCCATCTTATGACTGCAAATTCCTCAACCCAACTTTGGATCTATGACACGACGCTACGGGATGGCACTCAACGTGAAGGGTTATCGGTGTCCATAGAAGATAAGTTACGCATTGCCCGGAGATTGGATCAACTTGGAATTCCCTTTATAGAAGGTGGTTGGCCTGGGGCAAATCCTAAGGATGTACAATTTTTCTGGCATCTCCAAGAAGAGCCGCTTCAGCAAGCAGAGATTGTCGCTTTTTGCAATACCCGACGCCCTGAAAAAACAGCAGCAGGTGATCCCATGCTACAAGCAATTCTGGCTGCTGGCACCCGTTGGGTGACGATTGTTGGCAAGTCTTGGGATTTACACGTTACAGAAGGACTCAGAACAACCCTCGCAGAAAATTTGGCAATGATACAAGATACGATTGAGTATCTTCGCTCTCAAGGACGTCGCGTTATCTACGATGCGGAACACTGGTTTGATGGCTACAAGCGAAATCCAGATTATGCTTTACAGACATTACAAACAGCAATTTCTGCTGGTGCTGAATGGATAGTTCTTTGCGATACTAATGGCGGAACTTTACCCCACGAAATAACTCAAATTGTCACAGATGTGGTTAATTCCACGCCTGGTGACACTCAGCTAGGAATTCACACTCATAACGATTCAGATACAGCAGTTGCCAACGCCTTAGGTGGTGTCATGGCAGGGGTGAGGATGGTACAAGGCACGATGAACGGGTATGGTGAACGCTGCGGAAATGCCAATCTCTGTTCGTTAATTCCCAACTTGCAACTGAAGCTGGGTTACAAGTGTATTGAAGATAACCAGTTGTCTCAACTGACAGAAACTAGCCGCTTCGTGAGTGAGGTCGTGAATCTTGCTCCTGACGAACATGCTCCCTTTGTAGGACGTTCGGCTTTTGCTCACAAAGGTGGTCTTCATGTATCAGCGGTGGAACGTAATCCTCTGACTTACGAACATATGCAACCGGAACAAGTCGGAAACCGTCGCCGCATCGTGATTTCTGAACAGTCTGGAGTCAGTAATGTTTTAGCCAAAGCTCGCACTTTTGGTATTGAACTTGATAAAAATAACCCAACAACAGGGCAAATTCTGCAACGTCTCAAACTTTTGGAGAGCGAAGGATATCAATTTGAGGCGGCGGAGGCGAGTTTTGAGTTGCTGATGCGCGAAGCTTTAGGCAGTCGCCAGCCTTTCTTTGAAATTAAAGGTTTTCAAGTCCATTGTGACTTGGTTGAGGGGAAAGAAACGACTAACGCTCTTGCCACTGTAAAAGTCACTGTCAACGGTAAGGATATTCTAGAAGCTGCGGAAGGAAACGGACCTGTTGCTGCTTTGGATGCGGCTTTACGCAAGGCTTTGATGAATTTCTATCCCCATATTGCTGAATTTGAGTTGACAGATTATAAAGTCCGGATTCTTAACGGACACACGGGGACAAGAGCGAAAACCCGCGTTTTAGTGGAGTCGCGCAACGCTCATCTACGCTGGACAACGGTAGGCGTTTCCACAAACATTTTGGAAGCTTCTTATCAAGCAGTGGTAGAAGGTTTGGAGTACGGTCTTTTGTTACACTCTCAAGCTGAAGCAGCTTTGAGTACTTCCAGTTGAATCTAACTGCAAAGAGGCTAAGAAGATGACGAGAGAGGGAGACGCAAAGACGCGGAGAAAAAGAAACTTCCCCGCGTCCTGTTGTCTGTATCTCTCGATGTCCCCAATCCTCAAATCGCCAATCCCAGACAATTTATTGAAACTCCCACACCACAAAGGTGATTGGCAATTTGGCTGAAAATTTGACTGTATGTGAGTTGTTAGTTGTTTAATAACTACTAACCACTACCTACTAATTTACGAGAAATTTTCCCAAGCTTGAGTAACGACTTGACTTAGCCAGCGTCTCTGTTGTATGTCTAGCAGGCTGTCGTCAGCTAACAACTGGGTGGTTAACTCTTCTAACGATTGACCTTGAGAACGGACAATTTTGATGACACCAGCGATCGCGGCAGCAACCAACTCTTCATCGATCGGCTTTTGTCTCAAGGCAACGATTTCTTGTGGGCTGTCTGGGATGGGATAATTCATGGCGTGCGTTTACAGAAACAAAGAATGAACAATAAATGTGAGAAACTCTTAAAATTTCTTTACTGAATCTTCATTCAACCGATAGGGCGGAGTTTACCATACTTTATCCCTTTGTGAGATCTGTCTTAAAGCATAAAATTATTGGAGATTTCAGAAAAAATGCAAGAGATTCTTTACCTAGAAATTCCTACTCCCGATACAGCCGCTGTATACAACTGGTTGCAGACTGATTTTGAACCGGGAACTGGGGAAAAAGTGCTTACCCCGCAAGGCTTTCGCCTGAGAGTTTCTGATACTACAACGAGTCTGGGGACTATTTCGGAAAAGTTACCATCAGAACTTTCTGTCTTCGTTTGGTCAGTGCAGCGAACTACGTATTTGAAAGCGTTCCGTTGGGCAGATAAACCCTTACATAGGGAGCAACAAATTCTTAAAAGGCTCACCACTGGGATTAGAAGCCGCTTTCCCTATGAATACCCTGAACCCCCAATGCTTGATTTGTGTGAGCAATCGATTTTTGAGGCACTTGCTCCCTATTACCCCCTGACTGTCCAATATTTTCAAAAAATGCCCAAGGGCGAATATGACCTAAAGCGCGTTTACTGGTGGGAGCAACGATGGCGCGAAGGTGTGCGGAATCCCCAGCAACCACGTCAGGTGGTATTTTCCCACGTAGGAGGGACAAGAGAACAAGGGGAAGCTATCCCCTCCTCTCCCACTCCCCCCCTCTCCCCCTCCTCTTCCTACGACCTGATATACATTGGTGGGGCACTTGGCGTTATCCATGCAGCAGTCATGGCAAGACTCGGTTATCGAGTGCTGCTAATGGAACGATTACCTTTTGGGCGAATGAATCGAGAATGGAATATTTCCCGCGATGAGATTCAAAGTTTACTTAACTTGGGTTTGCTGACGATTACAGAAGTGGAATCAATTATTGCGCGGGAATACAAAGATGGATTTAATAAATTTTTTGATGCCAATAATCCCAGCAAGCTAAAAGCGCCTGTTTTACACACGCCCACAGTGCTAAATGTGGCTTTAGATTCTGAGAAATTGTTGCAAATGTGTGGGCAAAAGCTGCGTGCAGCAGGCGGTGACATCTGCGATGAGACAGAGTTTATCCGGGCAGATATTTATAATTCACAAGTTGTTGTTACTGTCAAGGATTTAACCAGTCAAACACAGAAGCAAGTGAGCGGACGAGTGTTAGTGGATGCGATGGGAACGGCTTCACCAATTGCATGGCAATTGAATGGTGGTCGTGCCTTCGACAGTGTTTGCCCGACTGTAGGAGCGGTGATTGAGGGTGGATTTGAGCCTGGGGTATGGGATTCTCAGTATGGGGATGTTCTCTACAGTCATGGAGATACCTCGCGAGGACGGCAGTTGATTTGGGAGTTGTTTCCTGGAGCAAATGAAGAATTGACGATTTATTTATTTCATTACCACGAAGTCAATCCTAAAAATCCCGGTTCCTTGCTAGAGATGTACGAGGACTTTTTCACGATTCTGCCAGAGTATCGTCGCTGTGAGCTGGATAAGCTGGTGTGGAAAAAGCCAACATTTGGATATATACCGGGGCATTTTAGTGTGGGGAGTCGCGATCGCACGGTAGCATTTGACCGCTTGATTGCCATAGGTGATGCAGCATCACTCCAGTCTCCCCTAGTTTTCACAGGCTTTGGTTCTCTGGTTCGCAACCTGGAACGCCTAACAACTCTTTTGGATACCGCCCTCAAGCACGACTTGCTGAGTTTCCGGCATTTGAACCAAATTCGTGCTTTTCAAAATAATATTGCCGTCACTTGGATGTTTTCCAAAGGAATGATGGTTCCCACAGGGAAATTTATACCACCTCAGCGAATCAACTCTATGCTCAACAACTTTTTTGGGTTGTTAGTAGATGAACCCCTAGAGGTGGCAGATAATTTCATTAAAGATAGATTTGATTGGTTGACCTTCAATCGGCTGGCGCTGAAAGCAGCTCGTAACAACCCTGCATTACTACTGTGGATTTGGGAACTTGCGGGTGCTAAGGATTTACTGAGGTGGACTAGAAACTATTTTGACTTTAGTCGCCATGCTCTGATTAGTGCTTTGCTCAGTGGATGGTTCCCGCGTTTCCTTCGTCGGATACAACCTTGGCTGGAATCCCGATATCCGGCATTGTGGTTGCGGCTATTAGCGATTAGCTATGCTCTCACCACAGGCATTGCACGCCCCCACACTTCGGCAACAAAAGTTACTTCTGAAGTCTCGCTTCAGAAGCCGAAAGTCATTTAGTCATTTAGTCATTAGTCGTTTATCATTAGTTAAGAATTTTTGACAAATGACTAATGACAAAGGACTAATGACTATTCTGACGAAAATTTGGTAGCTCTACAGCAGCCAAAGACTTTCTCCTTTTGGGTGGACGCTGCGGATAGAGCAGTGGGGAGGGGGAGTTGAGGTTGGTGGGATGGTCTGTCGATGGCTCTTGAGGGTCAGCAGTTGCTGGTACTTCCAGGGATGACGATTGTGATACCTCTGTCCAGTAATCCTCTGTTTGCTCTAGACCATCATGAATTGGCGACAATTTAGCAGTTTCTGGTTCATCTGCAAGGGGTATTGCAGAAGTTTCCCAGATAGTCTCAGACGCCAGGGTAATGTCTGCATTTTTTTCAGCAGGTGGCTGTGAAGATGTAGAGACAGGATTGGCAACGAAAAACATTTGGATCACACCATCCAATTGCTCTTCTAAGGTTGTAGAACCCAAAGATGAAACTGTTTCAATTTTCGGTTCTGGTGTGTCAACTGGTTGCGGTTGTGTAGGTGTTTCTTGTGTATCTGACGTGTTCCAAGTAGACGATAAATTGGGTGTGGAAGTATCCCATTGATGTGAGAGTGATACTGGCGTTTCCTCCCAAGAATTATCTAGACTATCCGTAAAGGATTCTGGTTGGGCTGACCAAGGTCGAATCGGCTGCGCTTGGGTAAACAAAAAGCTAGAGTGCTCAGATGGTCTTGTTTGACTGGTGTCTATGTCGTTATTATCAAAGACATCGTAGCTGGGGACAGGTGCTTCTAGACACTTTTCCAGAGCGGCTTTGAATTGCAAGGTCTGACGTTGTTGTCGCATCAGCCTCGTTTTTAGCTCTCGACAAGCATTTTCTGATTGCAATAGCTGGTGAGACTGGTCGTTGTAACTAGATTGAATCAGGGCACATTCCCGTTCTAACTGAGCGAGGCGTTGTTGGCTAATTTCTAGCTGCACTTTGTAATTATCAATCGAACTTTCCTGGCACTGAACAGTTTGCACAGCAGTTTCCAACTGTTGAAATAAAGACTTTACTTGCTCTTGAGCCGCAGCCAGTTCGTGAGCTTGTTGGTTAAGCATTGACTCTGTAACACTTGAGCGCTTTTTCTGCCACTGCAAAGCTTTTTCCGACTCAGTTAAGGCAGCTTTTAGCTCCTCGACTTTGTCATACAAGTCGTTGTTGGCAGAATGTAATTCTGCATTCAACTCCAGCAGTTTCTTGAATTCAGCGTCTACGAGTTCTTGTTTTTCGCGGTCGGGCTGTGCAACCCAGTCCTGCTGGGGTGCATTTTCTTCTGATGGAATTTCGCTTTCGCACGGCTTGTTTTGTGCTGGTGCCAGTAGTGGCATCGTAATACCAGTGTTTTCACTCTTGCTAACCGAGTAAAATGGACAACTCACCTGCTCGGGTTGCAGCGAATTGGGAGTTGTTAGGGGTTTAACAAAATCCCCATTGTTTGGGGTGTCAGCTTCATTCATCACTCTCTCCTCACCCACCAGCTTTAAATTAAAAAAGCAGAGACTGCGGTAGCATTACATATAAATGCTGTCTGATCAAAAGAGACTATAGAAGGCAAGTTTAGCTCCTCTGAGATTAAGTCACTAAACATGAGTTAGTTATAGCTTTTCCTCACTGCTAAGTGCAAAAAAAGCAGAAGTAAAAAAATACTTCCGTTTTTGCTGAAGCAACAGATGCTGTTGAAAAGCCTCACTTTACTTGTTTGTGCTAAACAGTTATAGCAGTTTTCACCCGGTAAGATACCAACTATGATTTTGGGAAGGTGTGTTGTACACGTAGTGTCTATTATTCTATAAGAATATTACCATTAAGGTGTAAATGCAGTATCGGTACTAATCCTTATCGCTGGCTCCAGAACATCTCTCCCTCTTCTTCACGGCAGCCAACGTGGGTGAAATCCAACTAAGGGAAGTTGTTCTGGCTTGATGTCGTTTGTTGCTGGTGGGTCTGCGATGGGCAGCAGGGGCATTAACCATAAGCTACTGCTAGCTATTGGCTGTCCGTCATCAGTTGTTAACATATTTGCTGCTGATGAGTTAGAGGGGGTTGTCTGTGGGACAACTTGGTCAAATAACAACCCTAAACCATCAGGTGCTAAACTCATCTCCACATTGCGTTGGTCTGGTGGTAGTACCAGCAGTGGTTTCTGTTCTCCGTTTTTGAGGTTGATTGCCACTAAATATGGCTGTTCCTGATAAAGTTCCCCTGGCAACAGCTGTGTCAGCAAACAGTAAAGGGTGGGTGAGGCAGTATCAAACTGACAGCTAAGAATTGAGCCTTTGGTGCGTAACAGTTGTTTTTGGACGCCTTGGTTAGTCACTAAAAACAAATCTCGCGTGTAATCTGTATTAAACTTCACCATTGCCGCTTGCGAACCATCCTTAGAAAAAGCCTGCACTAAGCCAAACTGTGGCAGAAAATCTAGGGGTTTACTGGCGTTTGTTTGCAGCGATAATATCGCTGCTCCCTGACCTTGGGCAACTGCCACAGCTTTGCTATCCGGCGTAATAATAAAGTCTCCCCCTGGTTGACTTTGCAGACGTTTGGGGGTTGATTGTTCTTGAGAATTCTCGCTGTTGACTGGCATAAACCACAGCCCAAAATCGCCTGGATCATCTTTTTTCCCTCGTTGGACAACGAGAATTTGCCCATCAGGCGATAAGTCAAATTTCAGGTTTTGATATTCCTTATTATCCAAAAGCAAGTCAACTCTACCTGGTGCTTCTGGTTGTTTTTCAGCTTGTGCAGAAATACCCGTTGTTACAGTATAAAGCTGAGTTGAAAGTAAATCTTGGTTTCCTACTTTACGAGCAGAAAATAAAATTTTCTCTCCATTTGGAAAGGGCTTAAAATCCATGACAACTAAGTCTTTCGGGGTGAGTACCTTTTTTTGTTCTTGGCTGAGGTTGTAGAGAACTAATCGCCCCTTGTCTTGTTGATCTGCTCCAACGTAAAGAATAACGCGATCGCGTGTGCTGAAACTCGCTGTAAAAGGTTGTATCTGTCTATTTTTTCCTTCTTGTTCGGAAAATTTATCCTTAGCTCCCTGTATTTGCACTTTGTACGTTGTGCCATAGGGGGCTGGTGTCACAAGCGTGTAAACCATTCGCCGTCCTGCCCAACTAACTTTACCTGCTAAGGGCGGATCAATTTTTAAGTTATCCTCTACGCTTTTTGAGTTCATTGGGCGACTAAAGGTAAGGGTGAATGATGTATCATCTGCTCCAATTTGTTGGTTCTGCCAGCTAAAATGACGTACGCTAGGCTTAACCGCATCACCTTGTAATATCAATAGCCCAATCAGCAGACTAAGGATGAGTATCAGTCCTATAGCAACACGATCTAGTGGTTGGAAAAAAGTTTTACTCGTAGTCATTAGTCATTAATCATTACTTATGAGTTAGTTGTTGGTAGTTAGTAGTTAGTCGGAATTTTTGACAACTAACAACTAACAACTAACCATTTCTCTAGTAAGTATAGGGATTTTTCGGCTGAGGAATTTTTTTCAAGGAGGTCGCACTGATGGTTAGTTGACGTTTATCTGCGAGGTTTTCCGTGACCATTTGTCCTTCGACTTCTAGCCAGGTGTCGGGTGGGTAGTTATCACGAGTTTCTTTCAGTTTTATGGGTAATCCCACGGGATAGGCATCGGCGGCACAGCAAGTTAAGACAAATCGTGCCAAGAATAAATGTTCTTTTCCTAAATCTGGTGTGTGGATAACAAATCCCTGTACCTTGGCTTTTTGTCCTGTATATGCGTCTGGTTCCGGGTAGACGTTAAGCGTACGTACCCAATCTACGAGTGTTCGCTCTTCTGGACGGACGGAAGCGCGAAAGGCTTGAGGTTGGGCGCGTGTTGCTCCCACTAAATCTGTTACACCCCGCTGAAGTGCTGTTTGGCTGGCAAAGACGCGGGGTGTGATTGTTAATCCTAGGATTGCTGCTGTTAATAGTAAAGCACTGCCCCAACCGGGTGGAAATAAAGTTAGGTGCTGGACATTTGGAGTCACCTCACGAGGATGCCGTTGCAAAAGTTGCAGTGCTTTAAATAAACTAATAATTAGCAAGCCAATGGCACCTGTAATTGCTAACCAAAAGTAATCGGGGTGAATTAACAAGTTTAGCTTATTAGTTAGCCAGTATTTTAGGATTAAAATGCCCCAAGCTGTGATTGCTAAAACATCCAACCATGGCTGTAATTTATCAGGGCGGATTTTAGATTTTGTTTTTGGGATTGAAGTCATTGGTGTTTAGTCATTAGTCATTTGTTATTAGCAAGGAACAAATAACGCATTTGTTAAATGACGTGTAAGTTGATGAAGAGGGTGAATAAAAATGTTAACTGTCCTGCTAAAACAAACAAGTAGACTACAGCCCTTGGTTTAAAAATTGATAACAATAAACCAATGCCTTTGATGTCAATCATCGGTCCAAATACCAGAAAAGCTAACAAGGAACCACTGGTAAAGGTCGAGGCAAAAGATAGGGCAAAGAATGAATCTACTGTAGAACAAATTGATACCACCGCCGCTAATATCAGCATGACAATGATTGAACTAATTGGACCTGCCCCCAAACTGAGGATAAATTCACGGGGGGCTAATACTTGAACGGCAGCAGCAATGGCACTTCCTATGACCAACACTGCCCCCAATTCGCGCAATTCTTGCACACAATTATCCACCAACAACCGCAGTTTATCTGGCAGGGGTTTACTGGGTTTAGAGGCTGCCATGTTTGCTTGCAAGGCACTAGCATCCATCCGCGTGCTTTGACTTGCTTGCCCTCCAAGCAAATAAGTCCCAGACTGTAACAAAGTGGGTACTGTTGCTTGCTGCTGTTGGACTAATTTACTTCTGCGGCGTTTGGGTTCTGGTTTTGCAGGTGGGTTAAATTTCAGATAACGAGCGATCGCAGGTTGTACCATTGACCCTAAGTCTTTTTGAACACTAAAGACAACGCTAACAATGATTGCAATCATTAGGGAAAACACGACTCGTAACACCACTATTTCTGGCTGATCGCGAAACGCCGTCCAAGTTGCCCAAATAACGACGGGATTGATAGTTGGTGCTGCTAGCAAAAAGCCAATTGCCACTGGTGTGGGTACTCCTTGCATCAGCAACCGCCGCGCAACTGGTACGTTGCCGCATTCACAAACAGGAAATACAAAGCCCACTAGACTCCCGACTAATGCACCCAATAAGGGGTTTTTGGGCATTTTTTCCACCAGTTTGCGCTCATCTACAAACAACAGTAGCAAACTAGAGAACAAAACCCCAAGCAACAAGAAAGGTATCGCCTCGACTAGCAGACTCAGAAAAAGAGTGAAACCATTGTTCAGTTGATTCATGTGTGTCGCTTATCAAAGCGCTGTTGAGTTTTCAGATTGTGCCAAGTCATTTTATCGAAATGGGTATGATCAACAGGTAGGGAGAATTAAACAGCACTCAAATAACTGCATTTTTAACTGCTAATTGTACTTTTGTCTCTAGCCAATCTTCAGTTATGTATTAGCCATTAGAGATTCGCCATCCAATATAGCTCTATCTACTTGCCTCCGTGTACTTAGATGAATCGTATTCCTAGATTGCCAAACTTAAGAAATAGTTCCAATTTGGCAGTACCAGCATCTAATTGCACAATTGTAGTGACCTGTTTTCATAGGTAAAGTAATTCTGCTTGATATTATGTTATCTTCCACGTATTTTCATCAATGGTTCACAGTTTTTAAACATTTGGGGATCGCTGTTGGTATGAACTCATTCTGGGATATGGCTATTTTTGGCAACATCTCATGAGACTTATGGATCATTACCTACTACACAAATTTTCCGACCGCAAGACCAAAATGCAACAAATGTGGCGAGCAGCAATCGTGAAGTTATCTAAAAATCGCCTGCAAGCTAGAACCATAGGAGTCAAGAAACAGCTTAGACGCTGTAAGCGAAAGTGTTGCAGTTTTCCCATTAAATATGGGATTAAATTTTAGCAAATCACTCATAGGATAGATAGCTCATAACACCATAATTTTGCCCCTTCAGTCCCACTTGGTTAGGCAAAGCGGTAAATTATGATGAAACACCACCCCCGTCAGCGTCCTCATCAGGATAATCAGTCAGCCTCGCTGGAATCCCGATGATTTTATAGCCCCCGCAGGCGGGCTTAATCCCATCTTCCGCACCCCCCAGTGTCACAATCGGTAATTACTGAAATAAATTTACCAACAAAGAAGCAAAGAATACTTGTCATCCAAGAAAGAGATTTGGTAGAGCGTGAATAGCTTGATTTCCTATGTCCAATCAATTGTCAATAAGCAGCAATAATCATCAAATATGTTTTGACTATAATTAATAAATGAATTTCTATGCTGACTTACATTTATTATCAAGTTTGTGAATATGTAAGTACTTGGAAAAATATAATTAAACGTGATGATTTAGAGCTATTAACAGGATAAAGGTAGCTCGTTTGGGGAACAATAAATAATTCTAAAAAAGAGAATGCATCAAAAATTATGTAAGAAATTGATAGTAGCGATGACAATCCTCAGGTAAGAGGGACAGTATAAAATCCCTATCTTGGTTCCAGTTAGAAATTTGTTTTTGATGACTAAATGTCACTAAATGAATCGATTGAAAACATTGGAATATCCACCGTAAGGTAGGACGATTGGTTGATTTACCTAACTGATTCTTAATCGTAGATTTTGATTTTTCTAAAGCAGTTCGTATTTGTCTTTGCGCCAGAGTATAGACCAATAAGCATAAACCCATTATCATTGGTAATGCTTCGATTCTCTCTGGACATTTGAGAAAAATACTATCTGCGAAAAATAACGGGTCTTTGAGAAAACCAAATCCTCTTTCACAGGATTGCTGTGCTTTATACTTAGAAAGTATTGAATCATTACTGAGTTGATTTGATTCTAAAATATTTGTGGCGATAATGAAACGCCCTGCACTTCTTGTTTCCGTGTTGATTTTACTTTCATTCTCGGATATAGTTGCTGATACTTGATAATATTTTTCTTGCTTGCCGTCTGGATTATCTGACGTTTGCTCGGTTATTTGACTCTCAGCAATTTGGTAATATTTAAATTGTTTTGAGAGTTTTGTTAATCCCTGAATTGCATCTGCTTCACAGGCAAATTTCTCTGGCAAGAGTTTTTTTCAAATCGCTCTTTGTTTTTTCTTTTGACTTGGTAATTTTTTGTGATAGTTTTTTGAGGTCTGATTCCCTTCTCGCTTTGCTTTGTACCACCAGCCACCTTTGCTCTATCCCTGCATAAGCTACTGTTTTCTCTACAAATGAATATCCTGATAATTTACTTGCGAGAAATTCTGATTCGTCTAGAGATGATACTAATAATTGTGCTGCTTTTATCGTTAAAGGTACTCGACATAACCACTTGAAATCGGACATTAATTTGATATTCGGCTCTGTATATAGGGCACTATCTGCAACTATTAGACTATCAACTTGTATTTGTTTTTTATATTCAACTGCAATTTGACCAAAACATGATGAATCCGCTTGATTTCCAGATGCTGATTTAAAAAATATTGGTATATCTCCATCTCCTGAGCATATTAACTCTATGAGAAATTGTTTCAAATCTGGTCTGTGGTCGCGAGAGTAACCGTATGTTAAATTTATCGCTTGTGATGATTTTAGTTGTGAATCTTCTTGGTGTTGCTCATTTCCATTTCTTTGGAAATCAAATATTACTTCTGGTAAAGTCGAATTATATTCTCCATGTACATGCATTGATGACGAGTCTAGATGTGATGACTCGAGAGATATATTAAATTTTTTCACTGTATTTAACGACACTGCTAAAAATATTGTATCGAGTCCTTTAAGAAATAATTTATCCATGACTCTACCAAGTTTATCGTCGTTTAAATACTCTGCTTTTACTCCTGTTCCGATTAAATGTTCACAAGGAATTGACTCAAAAAACTTCGGAAACATATATAAAGGTTTAGAAACAAAACCTAATCCATTTATAATCATTGCTTTGACAACATGTCCAGCGCTGACTTTTTCTCCTAGTTCTGAGCCTAATAAATTATTAATTATGTCTACTAACCCAATTGAGTCTACTATTCCCAAATGATCTATATTCTGTATTTCAATATTTTTAACGCTAAACATGACAACAGAGTACCCAAAATCAATAGAAATTAAAATTTTGACATTTTTCTCAGAGTTTGTGCGATAAATTTCTGTCTTTTATATAAACACTTTAAACACCCAAAAAAGGAATTATAAAAAAGGTAAAGGCAGAGGCTGACGTTGGCAGCCTCTGCCTTTACCTTCCATACAAATAATTATCATTTTTATTAACTGTACCTTCAGCTTAATAGTAGTAATTCTTATTTAGCTCTAGCAAACTCTCCTCACATACAGTTCTAATGTACTAAATATGTCCGTCTTGTTCGGGTGTGATACCATTTCACGAAAAGCCTGATACAAATAAAGCATCAAGAATAAAATCCCAACCTGTAATAGAAGCAACGATTGATGTGTTTAATTGTTCCAATCGCTTCCAAATAAATTCTCTTAATTCATCTAAAGTTGAGAAGCTTTCCCAAGTTAAATGCCTTTTAACCTCCTCCCACAATCTTTCAATTGGATTAACTTGAGGTGTATGCGGAGGCTGAAATAACAAAACTATATTTTCTGGTAGTTTGAGATGCTGACTAAAATGAAACGCTCCATTATCTAACTGAAGAATATGTATATCTTGAGAATAAGTCTCTGAGAATTTTTCTAAAAAAATATTGAAACAAGCTGTATTTAAATGAGAGAATTCCCAAATAAAATGCTCTCCAGTTAATGGTTCTACTAATCCATATAAATAAAAATTATCCCGCTTCCATTGCATAATGCCGATGGGCTTGACTCCTTTTAGCGTGGCGAAGGAACTAAAGTTAAAATCTCGTTAGCTTAACTTTGTTTTAATAATTACCAGTAAACAGTTATCAGTCATTTGATTGCTGATAACTGTTTACTAAATAATTAGCTTCTTAATCTTTCGAGGTGCGATCAAACCACTCTTGGTATGTTTTCTGACGTTCTTCGTCTTCCACAAGGATTGTGACTTGCACCGCCTTGCATCCATGATTTCGCTCAAGGGCGATCGCATTTAAAAGCAAACTAGCAATTTTAGGGGAGGTAAATTCACCCCTCACAGTTAGAGCGCCATTAGAATTGGCAAATAAAGGAGTTTCCTTTTCATTTTCATTCAAATCAACACCAAAAATTTCTCCTTGCCCCAAATCTATTTCTGCAAGCTGTTTGCGTTCTGGGCTGACTTGTTCCACTATCAGTTTTTCGCGCCGGATAGGCACCTGTACTATTTGGGTTTCAATTTCTTTACGGACAATCACCTCACCAACTTTGCGCTTACTACGGTCAATGACTAATCGTTCTTCTAGCAAACGAATAATATCTTCTACTGAATCTACAGAGCTAACTGTAGCATTTGCTACTGCTGCCCTGAGTTCTGAGTCTTGTGTATTTACTTCCTGAGAGTTTGAATTTTGTTCCATTTCACTAACTTGATTTTCTCTTTCTATATATTCAGGTAGATATTGTATTTGTGATTTATCCAGGTTTATAAAAATTTTTTGAATCTGTGAATCGATTTTTTCTACTATCTTGCTACTTAATAGAAATGATCGATTGCTTACCTGACTATCTGATTGAGATACCACAAACTCTAGTTGACGATTGGCATCTATAATTAAATCTCTTACCCCACCTACTAGCTGACCTTGCCTGTCAATAACGGCAAAATCTTTCACTTTTGTCCTCAAACTTTCAAGCAGGGCGCTGATTCTTGCAATTCTAGTTGCATTTTCATTGCTTATATGAAGTGTCTTGTAAGTCATTGTTAAGAACTAATACCTGTTAACTCTAAATGTTATATTCCATTTGTTTATTAATGGTAAGTAGAGACGCTTAAGAGCTACTCCGAAGCGGAGCGAGGCAATTGCGCGTCTCTACATTCATTGAAATGGAGTAAATGCCTCATCTAGTTCTCTTACAGAGGACTTTTTGCTACGAGCCAGGCAAATTCATCTGCTGACGGTTCATTAGGCAAGTACAAGGTTTGATTTATCGCTCATCAATGGGAAGACCAGGAGCATTCACATCCAATTCTTCACGGCGAATTGTTTCTTGCGCCTCAATGGTTTCTTGGTCTACGACTTTCTTCACTCTGACTTCTTCACGCACAAAAGCTTCTTTACGAATGTCAGCTGTTTCTTCGTAGATTTCCATGCGAGCAACTTCTCCTTCGCGGAAGTTAGCTTCACCAGGAGCAACTGCTCTACCAGCATCTGCTGGAGTGACTCGCTCAACAACAACGCGCTCTTTTTCTACTGGAACGGCAACTCGTGCTGTTTCGGTTTCAACGTGTTTGCCAACCGCTACTTCCCCAGCTTTCTGACGAGTCTTATTCGCAATCAGCCGTTCTTCGTACAGTCTCAGAGTCTGATGATCCCGGTCGTTCATCTGGAACAAAGGCGCATCGTGCTCGTAATTGTAGGTATTACGGTCGTAAGTGGAATTTGCTACAGGTGTTTGCTGATATCCTGCTGTCGCAGGTGGATATGTTGTATCTGCCAAAGGAGCTGATGCTTCCAAAGGAGCCGATGATTCTACAGCTTGAGTAGAAAGTCCGGGAGTGCGATATACACCGCGTACCCGCTCTTCATAGTCATAATCAAGAACCTGACGCTCATTGAACTCAGGTAAGTTTTCTGCTTGCTCTCTGGTCATCCCAATGGCAAAAACGCGATTAACGTTATAGTCGATGCGAGAACGACCAACTGGTAACAGGACTTTCTTACCAAAAATCCAAAAACCTAAGTCAACGACCAAATAGCGGAAACGACCTTCTTCATCTACTAAAACATCATTAACGGTACCGATTTTTTCATCGGTACCTTCTGTGTAGACACCCATTCCCTTAACGTCATCACCCTGAAAAGCATCTCGGTAATTTGGGTCGAAATCTGCGATTTTGTGTAAAGCCATGCTAATTCCCCCTCAAACTATTTTTATCTCCTATCAACTAGGCTAAAGAATTAGCTACTTTGCTCCATCTCCCTAACGACTGACTTAACTTATATTATTAATGCTCAAGAGTAGTATATTTTTTATTTTTTTTTATTTATATAGTAGATTTTTTAAGGATTTATTAAACTTCTGTTTAAGATTATCTATTTAAATAATAAACACAGGCAAAAGTGAACACTTTCCCTCTTGCCTGCACTTTTGTCAGTAAAATTCTACTCGATTTGAGTAAGCAATTTAAACACGGTCAGATGGAGTTACATCAGTTTGTATGGGCAAATCCCCTTGAGTATTAATATCTAACTCTTCCCGACGAATTGTTTCTTGTGCTTCAACTGTATCTCTATCAACCACTTTTCTGACGCGGATTTCCTCACGCACAAACGCCTCTTTATGAATTTCAGGTGTTTCTTCGTAGATTTCTATCCGTGTTATTTCCCCTTCTTGAAAGTGGAGTTCGCTGGGATTTACTGCTGTCCCTACTTCTGTAGAATTAACTCGCTCAATGACAACTCGCTCTCTTTCAATTGGTACTGAAACCCGTGCTGTTTCTGTCTCAATGTGCTTACCAATTGCTACTTCCCCTGTCTTGATACGGTTTTTGTTGGCAATGAGCCGTTCTTCGTACAGTTTGAAAGTTTGATGGTCCTGCTCATTCAAGTTGTACAGGGATGCGTCTTGTTGGTAATTGTAGGTATCGCGATTGTAAGCCACATCACTAGACATTGGACGATAAGCGCCGCGTACCTGCTCTTCATAATCGTAATCAACGGTCATGTTGTCTCTGTACTCAGGCAAACTTTGCAGTTGCTCTTTGCTGAGTCCATCAACATACACGCGCTGCTGATTATAATCAATACGAGAAAGACCAATCGGTAGTAGTATTCTTTTACTAGAAGAATTGTATTGAGTGTCTATAACTAGATAGCGAAAACGACCATCTGCATCAACTAGCACATCGGCAACTGAGCCAACTTTTACTCCGCCTTGGGTATATAAGTCTAAATCCCTGATATCGTCGCCACCAAAAGTTTCTCGATAGTTTGGATCAAAGTCTGCAAGTTTGTAGAGAGGCATAATGCTGTTATTACTTTATTAAGAACATCTATCTCTTTAGAGTAAAAATAGATGGGATTGTTTTCATCTGGCTGGCGACTTAATTTAAAAGATTGGTCATCAGTCATTAGTTATTACTTATTTAGCTATTAGGGTGGAGAGTATTTATTCAAAACTAAATAACTAAATATTAAATAATTAAGTCTATCTTTCTAAAGATAGAGCTAAAATCGGGACACAGCTTTTCAGTGTTTAAACTAAATCTATCTATGGTAAGATAAGGAAAAGATTTAATAATTATTAAGCATAAATGAGAGAGCTAAAAGGTAGAGAGCTACAGTTTATTGTCATTGAAACTACCAAATCTAAAACCTGATAAAGATGTCTGGTGAACCTTGGTTATCACAAATCAAACAACACAAAGCAATTGCAGTTATTCGCGCCCCCCAAGTGTCCTTGACACGCCAAATGGCTTTAGCTGTTGCATCTGGGGGAATGCAGTTAATTGAAATTACCTGGAATAGTGCTGGTGCTACTGAATTGATCGCGCAACTACGAGTAGAATTACCTAAATGTACTATTGGAACTGGTACGCTGCTAAATTTACAGCAAATGAGGGAAGCAATTGCTGCAGGGGCACAGTTTCTCTTCACTCCTCACGTTGACCCAGTCATGATTCAAGCCGCTGTCGATATAGGCGTACCTATCATACCAGGAGCGCTCTCCCCAACCGAAATAATGACCGCTTGGTCTAGTGGGGCAACCTGTGTCAAGGTGTTTCCCGTGGAAGCAGTGGGAGGGGTCAGCTATATCAAAAGTTTGCGAGGACCACTAGGTCATATTCCCTTGATTCCAACAGGGGGTGTCACTTTAGAAAATGCCAAGGAATTTTTACAAGCAGGGGCGAGCGCAGTTGGTTTGAGTAGTCAATTATTTCCCAAACAATGTGTAGATAATGGAGATTGGGAGGGGGTAACTCAACAAGCAGCCAAGTTGATGCAAAAATTAGTCAACACTCAATAGACCTGTTGTCCTCATACCCGTCACCCTTGTCCCCTCATCTCCAGATACAAGATGATTTCGGCAATTATTTATATATTTCGGAAGCGTGGGGCACACGGGAACCTACGCTTGGGGAGATTTGCCCTCTTGGGTGGTTGGCGCAAGCCTGCTGTCTAATGGTGAGTCAATGAACCAAGAATCCCACGGCTTTTTACGGGAATGAGCGCAAAGCGCGATATTCACGTAGCCGTGGGAGTGTCAAAAGGTAATAGGTTCACAAACTTGCCTTACAAACTACAATCTGTTGGGGTGATTCTGAGGTAAACGGTGTCATATCGTAGTCTCCAAACTTGCGCTCAATTGTGAACCCATTATACTTGAGCAACATTTCCAGTTCTTCTGGAAAATACAACCGAAGTTTTAACTCATCAACAACTTCTTCTGTTTCTCCTGGAATATTATAAAACAGCTTTTCTATAAGAATTTGTTGTTCTACAACATATCCCCTTTCGATTGTAACTACGATGTTATCCTTGCCTTCAGGATTTGGGAAGATGCAATCAAGAAATCTTTTTTGGGAAAGGAGAAGTAAATCTAAGAGAAATTTACGAGAAGGATTCATTACATCTATGATTAATGTTCCTCCTGGTTGTAGATGTCTTCTCACACAATCCAAACAGGTTTCTATGTCTTTTAATTTCAACAGACCCATTAGGAGAAAATAAGGTAATATAATCAGGGCAAACTTTTTCTCCAGTTTAAAATCTCGGATATCAGCTTCGAGCCATTCGACTTGAGAAGATTTCTGTTTGGCTACATCTAGCATGGACTGAGAAATATCAATTCCTGTGACTTGAAAACCCTGCTCTGCCAAAGGTATTGATATTCTACCCGTACCACAAGCTAGCTCCAGAATTGGCTCGCCATACTTTCTTGCCAAGTTAAGCCAAAGAGGAATATCTTCCAGCTTTTGATAAAAGTATGACTTACCTGCATTATGATAGCTATCGTACAAACTTCCGTTGAAAAAGAGAGACTTTTTGCCGAACATCTTGAAAAAATATTCCTTTTTTAACGAGTTTTGTCGGAGCTTTTCATCTCATTGATATTGATGCAATTTGAATGCAAACAATATGCTCTTTTAATTACAAAATCGCTGTTGTCATTTTTGTAATTATACTTTTTCTACTACTGAAATGTTTGTCATTTCTTTTATCCGAAGACTAATTTTTGCTACTGTAAGGTAGCCCAAATCAAATGATAGAAGTGCGAAAGAATATGTAAGAGGGAAAAGCTTCATAAAAACTGTCAAAAGCATTGTTATTTCTAGGATAGGACGATATTTGAATATCTGAAAGTATTTTCTATCAGATAAACCGTCCAAAAATTCGTCAAGCACTCCTGCGGTGGTGAGGATTGCAATAGGAAGCCACCTTAAATGAGACTCTAAGCCATCAGACTGTATTAATGTGTATATTCCTGGAACGAGTAATGCTATTAATCCTGATATTCTAAATGCCCAAACATCAAATTTTGACGTGATTGAGACACCAAGGATTATGGCGAGCAGCAATTCTCCAGAAAAAGCATCTAACGCCATGACAATTCCCATTGTTGTTCCTACAAGAAAAACGAGAATCCAGGCAATTTTTTTATTAAAGATTCCCTCGTCGTATACCATGAGCCATGAACTGCGGACTCCCCTCAACGGCATTCTCGGCTACGCCCAAATCCTGCAACGGGATAGAATTACCAGTTCTAAGCAACACGACGGACTCAGCATCATCTACCAATGCGGTTCTCACCTGCTGACACTGATTAATGATGTGTTAGACATCTCTAAAATCGAGGCACAAAAGCTAGAACTCTACCCCACAGACTTTCATTTTGAAAACTTTTTAATGGAAGTTCAGGAAATTTGCCGCATTAAGGCAGAACAAAAAGAAATTGGCTTTAGTTATAAAGCATTAAACCACCTACCCACTGCCATTCATGCTGATGAAAAACGTCTGCGACAAGTGTTGGTTAACCTGTTGGGGAATGCTATTAAATTCACTAATAAAGGTGGCGTGACTTTTAAAGTAGGGGTAATTGCTAATGATCAAGAGCAATTAGCTATTCACAAAATTCGCTTCCAAGTGGAAGATACAGGCGTTGGGATGACTCCCCAACAGTTAGAGAAAATCTTTCTGCCTTTTGAACAGGTGGGAGATAGCTCACGCAAGGCAGAAGGTACTGGCTTAGGACTAGCCATCAGCCGCAAAATTGTGGAAATGATGGGCGGTGAAATTAAAGTCGAGAGTACCTATGGAGAAGGTAGTCAGTTTTGGTTTGACCTCGATTTACTAGAAGCAACAGAGTGGATTGAGTTAGAACAGTCTAAATTGGAGAAAAACGTGATTGGCTATCAAGGCGAGCAACGGACAATCCTGATTGTCGATGACCGTTGGGAAAACCGCGCTGTGATTGTCAATCTGCTCGAACCAATCGGTTTTCAGATGATTGAGGCAAGTCATGGGCAAGAGGGTTTAGAAAAAGCTAGGGAATTTCAACCAGATTTAATTATTACTGACTTAACAATGCCTGTCATGAATGGCTTTGAGATGACTCAATGTTTGCGGAATTTGGAAGTCTTTAAAAATGCACTGATTATTGCTTCTTCTGCAAGTGTGTTTAGCTTTGATCGCCAAAAAAGTCGAGAAGCCGGCTGTGATGATTTTCTTCCCAAACCTGTGCAAGCAACAGAGTTGCTCGACCAATTACAGCATTATTTGGGGTTGGGATGGATTTATAAAACCAAGGACAATGAGGAATTAGCCGCCCAGGCTCAGAACAGTTCCACCCAGGTTAGTGACATGGTCATTCCTCCAACAGAGAAACTTACCTCCCTGTATCAAGCTGCTAAAGGTGGTTATGCTTTGCGTATAGTAGAGGAAGCTAATCGAATCAAGCAACTAGACCCTAAATATACAATCTTTGCTAACCAGGTATTAAAGTTAGCTGAAGAATTTGACGATGAGGCGATCGCTAATTTAGTTAAACCCTTTATGGTCTGAGATTATCAAATGCTACCTCTTCAGCAAAACACTATCTTAATTGTTGATGACATTCCTACAAATATTAAGATTTTAATTGATATTTTGCATCATTCTGGGTTTCAAGTCTCCGTAGCTAAGAATGCTGAAAGTGCGCTTTTAAAAGCACAAGAGACATTACCAGAATTAATTTTATTAGATGTGATCATGCCAGGAATTGATGGGTTTGAAATCTGCCGTCGTCTGAAAGATAACCCAAAAACGAAGCGGATTCCAGTGATTTTTATGACCGCTCTTTCTGATGTTGTCGATAAGGTTAAGGGGTTGCAACTAGGAGCGGTGGATTATATTACTAAACCTATTCAACACGAAGAGGTATTAGCCCGGATTAATGTTCACTTAGAACTGCGTAGAACTCAACTCAAGTTGGTGCAACAGGAAAAAATGTCTTCCTTGGGGCAATTGGTGGCGGGAGTGGCTCACGAAATTAACAATCCAGTGAATTTCATTGAAGGCAACTTGCACTACGCAGCACAATATATCGAAAAATTGCTGAAATTGCTGGAATTATATGAAGTTCAGGCCCCTGATTCCATTGAAAAAATTCCAGCTTATTCAGAGGAAATTGAGCTAGAATTTATTAAGAAAGACCTTCCCAAGGTGTTATCCTCAATGGCAGTGGGGACTAATCGCATTCAGGAAATTGTGCGATCGCTGCGAATATTTTCCCGCTTAGATGAAGCGAAATGTAAGGCAGTGAACTTGCACGATGGCATTGATAGCACCCTAATGCTCTTGGGTAGTCGTCTGAAAGCCACTCAAAAGCGTCCAGAAATTGAGGTAGTTAAGGAATATGGGAATTTGCCCCTAGTTGAATGTTATGCAGGGCAAATAAACCAAGTTTTTATGAACATTCTAGCAAATGCCATTGATGCCATAGAAGAGCCATTTGCCAATAATGATTTGTCCTTAGTGAAAGACAAAGGACAAATTAGGATTGCGACAGTTGTTACACCAGAAAAGAAGAATGTGTTAATTCGGATCGCTGACAATGGAATAGGAATGTCTGAGAATGTAAAATAAAAAATCTTTGACCAATTTTTCACTACCAAACCTGTAGGCAAGGGGACTGGCTTAGGGTTAGCGATCGCCTATTCTATTGTGGTGGAAAAACACGGGGGGACTTTAACTTGTAAGTCAAAATTAGGAGAAGGAACAGAGTTTCTCATCACCTTGGCACTACCGTTTCAATCTTAAATCAGTACAGCGACTTGTATGAAATGTTGGCAGCAGAGGAAAAGGCTCTACTCCCTCTAGTTAGTATAAAAGCTTTCCCCAAAGTCCGTAATTTGAATGAATCTGCCATGAAAAGCCTGAGTTATCCTTACTGGGTGCGTCACTTAAAAATATTCCTGACTGGGACAGCACTGACCTTGAATGTGTTTATGACTTCTTCAAATGAGGTTTGGGCACAATCAAAAAGTCAAACAATTAAACAACAAATACAGACCCTACAACAGTCAACTCAGCGTTGGATTCAAATTAACCTTTCAGACCAACGCTTAACAGCTTGGGAAGGTGGCAAACCTGTCTATGCAATCATTGTTTCTACAGGTAAGAAATCGACCCCGACTCGCACTGGTGTTTTTCAGATTCAATCCAAGCATAAGTCTGCGCGAATGCAGGGTAGGGACTATGACATTCCCGACGTTCCATTTACTATGTATTACAGTGGAAACTATGCAATCCACGGTGCCTATTGGCATCGAAGATTTGGCACGCCAGTCAGCCACGGCTGCGTAAATGTGGCTCCTAATCATGCTAAGTGGCTATTTAAGTGGGCATCAATAGGAACACCAGTGGTGGTGCATAGGTAGATAGTGGTTAGTAGTAAGCGCTTAAGCGCTTACTACAAGACGTGTTTAACTCAACTGTGCCACGAGTTGATTCTCCAACAGCGTTTCACTCGTCAACAAGTCCTCAACCGTGATTCGTAAAAAGCGTTGCTCATCAACTTGAAACAGGATTTTGATGCGATCGCTTCCTGGATAGCCAGGCGGTGTCAGTTGGGCAATTGTTCTGGCACCATCTTTGTCGTTTAGGGGTTTGACGCTGGTTTGAGTGCTGTCAATACGGCGGGTAATCAGGCGATCGCCATCAAAATAAACTTCTGTACCGCCTGTATCTGCTCCCAATTCGCCCATAATTAATTCAATGCTGGGCTGACTCTCCAAAGAAGCGCCCAAGACTAATTCCACCGGCTGCGTCATGGGGTAAGGCTGTCCAGCCTTAATGATAGAATGCCAGTTGTGGCAGCTGTTGCGCCGATCCCAGTAGCGGATGCCGTAGCTGTGGTAAAGAAAATCTTTGAGTTCCACCCCTTGAGCAAGCTGCAAAGCGCCTTGAGCAATAGCTTCAAAAGGACGCTCACAACGAATTTTTTCTGGTTCAAAATACTGCTTGACCCATGTTTGTACTGCGCTTAATTGCACAGTCCCACCAACGAGCAAAACAGCATTAATATCTGAAACTTCTATTCCCTGGCGTCGTGCTTGCTGCAACAGGGAAGCCATCGACTCATCGAGTCGTTCAAAAAACAAGTGTTCTTTGAGGATAGTTTCCAAAGTATCACGATTGAGTTCTAACTCATAACTTTCAAACGTCTCATCGTTGAAATAAACTTCACTTGCTTGGGTTTGGGTTGACAGCTGAATCTTCAACCGTTCTGCGAGTCGCATTGTCAAGGGACTAACCACCAGCCCTTGAGTGTTGGCAAAGTAATTCACCAGCCAATTGTCAATATCAGTACCACCCAAATTTTGCCCAGCTTTCGCCAGTACGCGAGCAGTTTTTACCTTTTGCTTAGAGTCTTCGGCTAGAGACTTATTACCCCACTTGAGAATAAACCCCAAGGGCTTTTGAGCGGTTTGCACGCTTTTATCCAGCCGCACTACAGATAAATCCAAAGTTCCGCCGCCAAAGTCAATTACCAAGAGAATTTCTTGGTCTACCATACCATAGCCTAAAGCCGCTGCTGTCGGTTCATCCAGCATCCGCACTTGTTCGACGCTTAAGGATTGGCAAACTTTTCCCAACCAGTGGCGATAAGCCTCAAAGCTGTCTACAGGTACGGTTAACACCAGAGACTCTATTCCCCCTTGCAGTGGTGCCAATTGCTCAATGACTTGAGAGAGAAACCATTGCCCCACTTGCTCAAAAGTGATGATCTGTCCATCGATTTCAGGTAAGAAACCTTGGATGTCTGCACCGATACCGCGTTTGAAACTGCGGAAAAATCGCGGATCAGTTTTGAGATCAAGACCGCGATCGCGTACTTGTTGTCCTACCAAGACCTGCCCTTTCGCGGCGTCTTCCACGTAAACCAAACTAGGAATCAGTGGGGGGTTGAGACTTTGTTGAATGGATAAACCAGGTATGTTGAGGGTTTCTGGCTCTTGGGTAACAGGGTTCCAGCGAGCAATAACTGTGTTGCTCGTACCAAAATCTATTGCTATTGCCATCTCTTATATTTAAGATTTTACGCTTAGACGTTATGGAGACGCGCCAAGGCACGTCTCTACATCATTATTTATTTGCGTGTCTCTACATGATTATTTGAAATTATTCTCCATAACCCACCAAGAGCGCAAATGGGCGATCGCTTTGCGCGCCCTAGCCTCCAACCGTACTCCGTACGGTTGCCCTGTCTCAGAAGGACAGGGGGCAGGTTTCTAGAAGAAACCTGCCGAGGCTATACGGGCGATTGCTTCTTCCTTGTGCTTGGCTTCGACTTCTATCCAAGGCACTTCTCGGTATACATTAGGCATAGCAGTGATCAAGTCACTGTGTTTTCTGTCACCGAAAGCTTCTTCACCGTTGGAAATATGAACCAACTGCCAGTCTGGGTTTGCCCAAGTTTCGCGTGCAGCATACAACATTTCGGCAACACTTGGATGGTCGTAACTATCTAAGTTTTCATGGCAGATATGGTGATGGGCATCAAATACCAATGGTATTTCAGCCCGTTGGCAGACTTGTAGAATTTCACTGGCGCTGTAGGCGTGTTCGTCATTTTCCAAAGTTAAGCGGCTTTTGATGTTTTCTGGCAATTCTGAAATGACACCTACCAATTGATCTGCACGTTGGGATTTGCCGCCGTGAATATTCATAAGTGACCAAGAGGAACGTGGTAAACCCAGCAAGTCTAGTGTGCGGGCGTGTCGGTCTAAAATTTTGAGACTTGTTGTCACCACGTGTGGTGAATCAGAACTCAGCACAACGTATTGGTCTGGGTGCAATACCATTCTGATGCCCAATCTTTCCGCTCTTTGCCCGATTTTGGCTAAATCTGCACTCATCTTCTCTAAAACAGTTGCCCCAATTTCGTCCTCTAAGTCACTCATAGGAAATAACCCAGAGGGCATCCGATAAAGCCGTATCGAGTTTCGCACGCAGAAAGTTAATGCCAGATCCAAGCGCTGTAAGTTCTCCCGATAAAGGACTTTCAGGGCTGTTTCACGTTGCTCTTCTGGGAGTTGTAAGTAGCGTGTGCGCGTTATTGTCCGAAAGCGCACCTCTTTGGAAAATGTAATGCAAACCAGCCCTAAGTGCGGTGGAGCAGTTTTTTGCAACTGCTGTACATGAGGTGAATTGTTGATTGCAATCCCTGATAGGGATTTGGAGTCCCGCGCTGCTGACATCTTACATCTCGCTATTACGCCACTTCTTTGATTTAACTCATTTTTACCCGTGAGTGATGAGTATCCAAAGACGGAAATGAATATGAGGAATTTCTACTTGAGTCATGTCGTACAAGTATATCTGTCTTCAGAAAGATTTCTAAGTAAAAATAAATAATTATTAAATTAATTGTCAAAACTGTAACAGAATAATTTGATATCAGTAGCTAATATAACTTGACAAAAATCACATCATGCTAAAGTATCGATATAAAGAATGCTATGTTACATATGTACCTTATGGTAGTGATGTCAAGTAGATTAAATATTTATTAATATAGAATATAAATTAATGTTGAGTTCAATCAAACGGAAACTCCCATACCAGAAATGAACCAGTCGCGAACCTCCGCTACTGGTGCATCCTTTAACCATCAGATTCTTCACTTATGGAGAAAATAATGAATAACCAACAATCATCAGACGCTAATCAATTTGTGGGAAATCTTAAGAATGGAATTTGGGTGTTTGGCATCTCATCGTGGATATTTGGCATAACCGATCGCAGTATTGCTTCGTTTTCCGATGGCTATTTGTCTGCTTTGGATCTCACCCAACTGTTTACCGCTGCAACCTTCTTTGTGGCTTGGTTATTTCTCAAGCCGACATCTAGGGCATAATTCAATGTTTGATTTTGTATTTTGGATTGAATGCAAATGTAGCAGCCATAAAATCAAGTAGAAGCAGACGTCTTGTTCCTATCACGACCCCCCTTTCCCCGATCACTCCCCTCCTACTGACGGCGATCGCTCTCATCAAAGTAACCACATTCTACCCTTTCCACCTAGGATGTGCCTGAGATCGCAACCAGTCACCCTGTGTACCAGTTGCGTAAGTCCTAAGTTTATCTCGTCAATGACTCCCGCAACAACGCCCGAAAACCTGCTTGAACAAAATGCACATCCGCCGTTACAGCATCAGTCAAACCTTGTTCCCACATCACCACAAAAGAAATGCAGTCTGTCAAACCCCAGGTTTTGTCAGGACGCTCATTGTAAAGCTGTAACGCACGAGTGAACAATGGCGTATCCACCGTGACCACTTGTAAATTAGCTGTATGATAACACTGTTGGATAAATTGCACTGCTGCAGGACGATTGACAGCACCCAAGGCATTAGCAACTTCCACCAACACTGCTTCCGTAACCCAAACAGCTGCGGCTGCTCGCACTCTTGGCAGAAACACTTTAGACTGAGCATGATACTGGTCACGTTTATTCAGCAAAGCTTGGATAAACACCGTGTCCAAAAATAAGCGCTCATCGCTCATTCTCCGTCTTCTGTCTCTCGCTTGGGCGTACCATATAAATAATGGTCATGCTCACTCGACCAATCCGGTGGCGCTTCTATCGTTCCCGTCATTGCCTCTAGCACATCCCAAGCATCACCTGCTACAGATGGTTCACTGAACTCTTGAATCGTAATCACATAGCGCGTGTTCGGTTTTAAATCCAAAGGTGCATCAGGATGTAAAACATCGCCATCAAATACAGCTGTGACTCTTTTGTTCATCACCAGTAGCGCCTCTATCTCTGCCAACAAAGATTTTAGCCAATACTTCAAATGTTTTCCTGATTCTTTAACTATTCTGAGCGTTATCCACACAGAAGCTAAAAAGGAACTTGATGCTGTGATCGCCTCTTTCAGTTCTGGGGGAAATTAGCAAGCAGAAATTACGCATACGTGATTTGCTTCCAAAGCATAGGCTCGCGCCCACTTTCCCCAGAACCAAGGCTGCGGCGATACGCCTTTAGGCGTCTGCCCTTCGGGCAATCGCTCTATTGTTTCATTGACACTCTCACCTTCACAGGCGAAGCCTTGAAGGGAGATTCTTGCTTCAACAGGTTTTTCTAGCCCACTGGGGTATAACGAGTTAAAAGCTCTCCCACCGGCACTGACCCCGACAGATTCCCCTCCACAAGCATCTGTTTTACTACCACGGGCTGCCCGACCGCAGTCACAAAATACTTATTCTGATGTATCGTTTGTCTGATTCACAACATTCGACCCCCCTGTTAATCAGGTATTTCTTTTTGGTGATGCGAGTTGTCTGGTGGAGAAACACCAATCTTGCCTAACCCTAACTTTTTTGGTGGCAAGTATATTCTACTACACCAAGGTATTGCGAAGCCATGTTTTTTATTGGTCGCAATTCATCTCACCCTTAAGGCGAAGCCTGTAACGGGAGATGAATTGCGACATCCAAGATAGCTTTGCCGGAGTTAAAACTGAGCGCCCAGCAAGTGTGTCAGTGTAATGCCTACTCTGCATTCCTTTAACTGGCATCTACAACGCACTAAAGCTGATTTTAGGGGCAAGTTTGCTTAAGCGAAAACTGCATAAGTTACTTTTACTGTTTCCTAAGCCTTACCTTATCAGCAGTTTCTTTCTATCTCTGGAGGTATAGACAAATTTTACACAATTTTAACTTATCACCAATGCACGCACCCAGATTATTGTCCCAGGGATTTTAATTCTCGCTAAAACCGGGAAAAACCTAAAATTTTTCATAATTCATAATTTATAATTCTTCACTTCTTACCCAAAACTCGTAAATCGTAAATTAAGATAGTCGCACAAAGAGTTGAAAGCCTAATAAAGCGCCTTTTCTATATGATGCTGAGGCAACTTATCTAGCTAAAATCTTCCAGAAATTCAACTTCAGTTGAGGTCAAATGAGACACGAAAAACTATCTCCAGGACTGCTATTAGCATTTGAAGATTATCAACGGGAAGGACAGGAGGCTTTAACTCCACAGATACGAACGCTGAGTATAGTTCCCCCCAAAAACAATCTCAAGCCAACCCGTAGCGTAGTTTTTATCTACTGTGACGAACACGCAGACTTGAGTTACCTATCACAACGAGGTATTGAAGTCAACCAAAATGTAGGGAGTGTCCGGACGGCTTTCTTACCTATAAACAGTTTAGACACCTTATCTGAAGACCCTGCCATCCATCGCATCAAGCCATCGCGCAAACTTGAACTGCGGATGGACGTTGCCAAAAGCGCAGTCTATATACCGGAGTTTACAAAGAAAAATAAGTCCCTGACGGGCAAGGGAGTTATTATCGGTATTATCGACAGTGGCATTGACCCGAAACACCCCGCCTTTCAAGGACGCATTTTACGCATTTGGGATCAGACATTATCTGGTCCGGGAGTATTAGAAGGCAAATATGGAGCGGAATTAACTGGCTCATTATTGACAGTTTCCCAAGATACAAACGGTCACGGCACGCACGTTGCTGGAATTGCTGCTGGTGTTGATGCTAAATATGGTGGTGTAGCGCCAGAGGCAGAATTGATCATCGTCAGGTGCGACTTGGTAGAAGGTCACATTGCTGATGCTGTCCGCTACATTTTCCGGGTAGCACGAGAATTAGGACGTCCAGCAGTGGTCAATATGAGCTTGGGCGGACACTTTGACCCTCACGATGGGAGCGACTCGCTATCAAAAATCATTGACTCTGAAACTGGTCCTGGACGCATAGTTTGCTGTGCTGCAGGCAATGAGGGCAACGATAACATTCACGGTCAAGCAATTGTACGTGCCGGAAAGACGCATACCATGCGTTTCAATGTGCCATTAAATCAAACGGGCATGGCAATATTAAACGCTTGGTATTCAAGTGCTGGTCAATTGGAAGTGTCCCTACGTAGTCCCAATGGCTTCGTCACTCCCTACCAACCAATCATTGCTGAAGGCAATTATACAAAGGAATACACCTTGCAAGATGCGCGGGTGCAAGTCGCAACACCAAAACGCGATCCAGCAAACGGCGACTATAATGTTTTCCTACAAATTCGCGGTACAGGTAAGGGAAATTTTAGCTCGCCCGTACCGGGTGGAATTTGGCAGTTGCGGGTCAAAAACACTTCCTCTCAAGATGTGCGGCTGGATGTATGGACATTAGATGGGTCGGTGTTATTTACAGGTAAGAGTGTAGCTGACTCAGTGAAAATTGGTTCCCCTGGATGTGCCAGCAGTGCAATTACAGTTGCTGCCTATACAACAAAGGAGAAGTATACCGACATAGACAACAAGGTGCAAGAATTTGGCTTCCCGCTCAATACGATTTCTGATTTTAGCAGTGAAGGACCTTTGCGGAATGGTGCTCAAAAGCCAGATGTCGCAGCACCGGGAGCGATGATTGTTTCCGCCCTCTCTTCCAATGCCAATTTTGATCACTCGATGATCATTAATTCCAAGTTTGTGGCGTTAGCTGGTACGAGTATGGCGGCGCCCTTCGTCACTGGTTTGATAGCACTGCTGTTGCAGCGTAACCCCAATCTTGAGCCAAAGGCTATTAAAGACCTACTTCGTAAAAATAGTTCCATACCAGGTAAACCAGCAGGAAGCTTTGATAACCAATGGGGCTATGGACTGATTAATGCGCTCAATCTATAGTTGGAGATAGAGATAGACATATCAAGTCCGTACAACGGTAGGTATTGACAACCTAATAAATCTGATAGGTTGATGATAGGGTAAGCTGTTTTGCTTGCCCTTGTTGACTGACTGCGAGGAGTTTATGGATTATCAGAAGCTAGATACCGCCCTTGCAATGGCGCTTAATGATGTTGATAGCGCACAAGAGCCTAATTTGAATGTTTTTATTCACACCAAACCGGACGCAGACTCAACGGGTGCAACTGCTATGTTGGAAAATTTAGGTGTTCCAGATGTTACGCCCGAAAAGGATATTTTCACAGCAACCCTGTCGCCAAATGCAATTTCTCAGTTGTCGGAGCAGCCTTGGGTGCAGTATATCAAGTTGTCTCAAAAAATGCGTTTGCTTAATCGTCGGTGATATCAAGTTCGTTTCATTCAGCCTCTTGCAAATTTTCCAGCTTCTGTTTTGTCTAAGTCCCAATAGGTGGAGGGCGATCGCGCGGAGCGGAGTGCTGAAGGCGATCGCCCTCCACGATGCGAGGAAATTTTTAGAACTGGATAAAAGTTTTCCGAAATTGACAACGCTCTGGTTGTAGTCTTTGTTAGATTACTCATTTATAACTAACTTTTATAACAAGCCAAAGGGGATATTGCCCCACGAAAACCCGGTCAAGATAACCGGGTTTTTTAGTGGAGTGAGGAGCGCGTAGGGTGTAATTGTGCGTAAGCGCAAAGCGTATGCCGATACAACAGAAGCGAAACAGAGGTGAGGCGGGGAGGACGTTAAAAGGCTTCGGGCTTATTAACTGCTGTCTCCAATCCTCGCACATCTTCCCGTTTCGTATCCTGATTCCAAATAATGTTTGTGAGGTTTGCGCCACTGAGGTTTGCGCTTCTGAGGTTTGCGTCACTGAGGTTTGCGTCACTGAGGTTTGCGCGACTGAGGTTTGCGCCACTGAGGTCTGCGCGACTGAGAATTGCGCGACTGAGAATTGCGCCACTGAGAATTGCGCCACTGAGAATTGCGCCACTGACGATTGCGCCACTGAGGTTTGCGCGACTGAGGTTTGCGCCACTGACGATTGCGCGACTGAGGTCTGCGCCGCTGAGGTTTGCGCGACTGAGGTTTGCGCTTCTGAGGTCTGCGCTTCTGAGGTCTGCGCCACTGAGGTTTGCGCCACTGAGGTTTGCGCTTCTAAGGTTTGCGTCATTGAGGATTGCGCCACTGAGGATTGCGCCACTGAGGATTGCGCCACTGAGGTTTGCGCCACTGAGGTTTGCGCCACTAAGGTCTGCGCCACTGAGGTTTGCGCCACTGAGGTTTGCGCCACTGAGGATTGCGCCACTAAGGTCTGCGCCACTGAGGTCTGCGTTACTGAGGTCTGCGTCACTGAGGTTTGCGCCACTGAGGAATACACCCGCTATCCTTAGAAAAGTGCCAATGGCAATGCTATTGCTGTAGCTAATGATGCAACTCAATCGCTGGTTATCAAAATCTTTAGTGTTTTGTTGCCCGCAGGGGTGAAAAGCGATTTTATCCTCTAACTCATCGCTGCTCTGAGCATAACGATGTAATTCTAAGAGTAAAATCATTACATTTAGCCCAGTATATATATCAACTTCTCGCAGTCCTAATTTGCTTCCATACTTTTGCAGCTGCATCATTTTATTCTGTGGCAGATTGTCCTGGTGTTCCTCATCAAGAGGGTTCTTCGGGTGTACATTAATGAATCTTCCTTCACACCAGTCATGATAAAAATCTTTCAAGCGCTCGAATAAGCACTCAAACTGTGTTGGCTGAAATTTCTCCTCACTATCAGGCACAAGCAACGCCATGAGATAGTCCACAATTTCTTGTGTCAGTCCACCGTAACCCAGTAAATCGTAAATTTCTTTTTCTAGCTGGTCTTTGCGGGTGGAATATTTCCAGCGTCCAAAGCGCTGTTCTCCTGATACCCAGTTTACTAGGCTGTCTCTCAAGCGCTGGGCACATAAAAATTCACCAAAACTTTTGTGTACAAATTCGACTGCTCCCTCCTTCTCGCTAGTCGCAGAAGTCGGTCGCAGATAAAACGCTGCTAGTGCATTTCTCAAAGGGTTTTCGCCAATGCGTTTTTGTGCTTCCTCCAGCAGTTCTTTTGCGTCATCATCAAACTTTAGGCGCTCTTCAATATGTTTTATTAAAGTAAATTCTCCACCCGTTTGCGTCACACACAAACCCGCTTCAGCAAGAATCCGCCGTAAGCCTTCTGTTTCTAATGTTGTGAGCTCACGATTAAGGTCTTTTGGACGCTGTTTTGTGAGTACCCAATCCAATGTCTTTTGATAAATCAGAATTTTAGCTTTCGCGCTGCTTACCCCCTCAAACATTTGGTCTGTGATTTGACCATCCCGATGCATTGCTGCTAAAAGATACAGTAATAGAGGTTCTTTTGCTAACTGCTGTACTCGTTCTGGACAGCTTTGGGCTTGCAAAAACTTTTGAAAAGCTTTAGCATTATCCTTCTTCTTATCAAGCAAATTTTTATCAAACAATTGTTTCCATTTACTAAACCACTGCTGCTGGAGTTGGTCATCCATCAGCGAAATTTCTACCCGCTCTAAATTTGGGGGTATAAATCGTTCAATGCCCTGTAAAGCTGACTCTCTGCCAGTGACTAAAAACCGATGTCCCAGTTGGGGATTCTGTTGACAGCTTTTTTGAAAGTTTCCCACCTGTTGGAGAAATTCTTCAATACCTTTAGTGGTTCTCCCCTCCATCCGCAGTTCATCGAAGCCATCTAGTAAAAATAAAAACCGAGTATTGGAGTCAGTTAACCAACCGTCGTCACTCTCAGCAAAATCTGCATTGACAGCAGCGCGGAGAGTTTTTTTAATATCTGGGTAAAAAGCATGAATATCCCGCAATCGAATTAATACAGGTGTCCAAATTGGATGAAGATGCTGACGCACCCAATCAGCAAACATCCGACAAAAGACACTCTTACCGCGTCCTGGTCCCCCTTGTATAAACATTACCTGACCGTTTTTGTCAGGGTTTCTCAGATGATTTTTTGCCCAATTTTCTAAATCAACTGGGGTACCATTGCTATTTACCAATTGAGTTTTTAGGGGTACATAAATATCAGGAATCTTAAACTCTTCACCTATGACCTTCCACCGTTCAAGTAGCACTGGGTTACTGGGATTGGGTGATATCTGCTCCTTAAGGTAAGATTCAATACCGCTGTATTTTTTGGTTACTCTTGTTTCTTGTGCTGCGGCTATCGTTAAACTTAGAGGCTTGACAAAATTTTCTGGCTCGTATTTCAGGAGTGACTTCACACATTCATGGGTTCCCCACGCTACCCATCCTGTCACAATTGAAGCTGTGTAATTGTCCACAATTGGAGCAGCTTTATCCTCGTCGTTAATTCTGACTTTTTGTTGCAGGTAAGCAGCTTTATCCTCGTCGTTAATTCTGAATTCTTGTTGCAGGTAAATGGATAGTTGCTGATTTAAGGCTTGTCCTAACTTTGATTCGGGGAAATAGGTTAATGCCTCCTCAGCTAGGTCCTTATCTAATTGAAATTCTCCTAGTTGGTCAAGTTGCTGCCTAACCTCTTGACTTGATAACTCGTCATCATTTTTTTGTTGTAATAGTTGTAATTTTTGTCGTAACCAGTCATTTGTTTGAACCAAGGTATCAAAGCTTTGTATGTAAGCCAGAGGAAAGGCGATCGCTACCCATTGTTCTAAATTTGGCTCCTGGGTGCCGCGAAGTAAGTTTAGTCCTTTTCGGGTAATTCCGACAAATGATAGCCCCGCGGCTACCACTGGTGCTGCTGGAACACTTGCAAGCAAACCGAGTGCAATCATGAATTCCAAAGCAGCTTTAGAAACTTCTGCCCCAGACTCCGCCATGTCTCCAGGCGTTCCTAACTCCTGGGTGTTCATCTGTTGCCAAAACCGCTTAAGCTTGCTCACTGCAAATGTCCCTTTCTTGTGACACTTCCGCTGTCAAAGCCTGTGAAATTCTTGGCTTTCAATTAAGATAACTGAGATTTTTACCTGGAGGAGCTTTCAACTTACGCACGTACAGTTAGACCGTTTACCTGACGGAGTGACCTACTGCTTAACCCACATTCCGCAGGTCTGTCATGTAAGTAGATAATATTTTTAGCAAGGGGCACCAAGAAACTTCAGAATCCATCGTCGTTCATCAGTAAAATTAACAATGTGTTTAGTGTCGGCGATTGCCCCTCTGGGGCAGTGCGCTGAAGGCGCAATCGTTAGCAGATGAATAGACATAAAAGATTGAAAAACCCACTGCTTTGTAATTACTCTTTTAAACGCTCTGGAAACTTACACTTGACCTCTATTTCCAAATTACTTTCTGCTGAACCTTCGGTAATATAAGGAATACCAGCTTTTCCGCCCATCTTGATGCCAAATTTTAGTGTTACCTCCTCAATCTCACCTGCATTAAAGTCTTTAAAAGCACTGAGGGCATAGGCAGTATAAGCTCGAATCATTTGGCGAGTTTGTTGCATTTGGGCAAGCGGATCTATCCGCACATCCTTGTATTCTATACCTTCACCTTCATCCTGCTCTTCAATTTCAGGATTGATTTCAGTTGCCGTGAGGTCAACATCAATCTGGTCAAGTTCTCCGTCGGCTTGGAAAAATATACGCTGCACTTCTGACATGGGCTTTTTTAGATAGAACCTTATTTTAATAGTGGAAAAATTTAAGACTTAGGCACTTTACAAATAGTAGCCGTCAAGCGGAGCATTCCAGTTGTTCAACAAAAGCTGCTCTCAAAATGCTTTCGCTGTTTGTTTTACCCCACACGTTCAGCATATAAGCAATTTGCTGGCATTTTTTCCATTTCTATTTCCTAAGTGCATAAGCTAATTTTGCTAACACCTATTAAGAAGACAGATAAAGAAAACTCACAAGGCATGACGCAAGTCATCCAAATAAGACAAGATATACACACAATTTAACTTATCTTAATGTAGAAGTCATAAATTTTGACCCAATCATAGAACAAAGGGATACAGTTTGGTTTTTACTAACGCAGCCATCAATGATGTCTGTCAAAATTAACCCGCATTTTAAAAAGTCAGGGTGTGTGAAATGGCACGATACGCACTTGTCATCGGAATTGCTGAGTATCAAAGCCCTTCATTACCGCGTTTGTCAAAGACAATAAATGATGCTGAAGCTGTAGCGCGGTTACTAGAAGAGTATGGAGATTTCCAATCTGTTCAAAGACTACCACAGCGCTGGAACAAAGACAAAAACGGCTATGAAATAGGAGCGCAAAAACTCACTGGCGCTCAACTTGGTCAAGAACTGAGAACATTTTTGCTAGAGCAAGCTGCCAAGAATGAGGCACTGATTTATTTTAGCGGACACGGTTTTACAATTTCGGACAATTTGGGACAACAAAAAGGATATTTGGCAACTTCTGATTGTCAAATTGAAGTTGTGGGGAACGAAATTGTGGAACAAAAATATGGCATTCCCCTCGACAGTTTCAACGAGTTAATCAGGGATTCTGAGTTGAGTAGTTTGGTTGTGCTCCTTGATTGCTGTCATAGCGGCTATTTCTTTGAAAGACAGTTGGTAGAGCGAACCCTAACCGCTTTCAGTTCGCAAAAGGATTATTACTTAATCACAGCTTGTCGCGGCTTTGAACGCGCAGGAGTCATAAAGAGTGAAGAATACAGCATTTTCACAGGAGCAGTTATTCAAGGATTGGCGACGGAAAATGCGGGTAGTAAGGGGAGAGTGAGTGGCGATCGCCTATTCGATTTTATTAGCAGCGAACTTCACGGTTCTGTACAAGAACCGCTCCGCATGGGTTGGGGACGATCTATCACTCTAGTGAGTTACCCCAAGTCAGAGAGTCCCACAGAGGAAATTGTTACTTTCAATCGGGAAAACCCTTATCGGGGACTTTATACTTTTGAAACAGAGCAATCGAAATATTTTTTTGGACGCGAGCAAGCCGTTCGCATACTGATTTCCCGTCTAGTGGATAGCCGTTTTTTGGCTGTGATTGGCTACTCAGGGAGTGGCAAATCTTCTTTGCTGAAAGCGGGGTTGTTACCGCAACTCAAGCGCGATCGCCTCCCTGGAAGCAGTCAATGGGAAATCGCGTCTTTAACCCCTGGCGAGCATCCTTTAGGTAAACTACTAGAGGCTCTGACTCGACAACAGCAGCAGAATAAACCATATGTCCTGTTTATCGATCAGTTTGAGGAAGTCTTCACCCTTTGCCAAGACGATGAAGAACGAAAGTCTTTTATCCGCTTAGTCATAGAGCAAGTCAATACAGCTGAACGACACACACGGGTCATTATAGCGATTCGGGGAGATTTCTTAAACCGATGTGCTGAGTATCTAGATGTTGTCGCTCTGATCAATCGCGTTCCTCCGACGACCTATATGGTAACGCCAATGTCTTTGGTAGAGTTAGAGCAAGCAATTGAAAAACCTGCTCAATTGCATGGCGTGACTTTTGAGCCTGGTTTAGTGTCACTCATTTCCCAAGACATCGTTGGACAACCGGGAGCATTACCTCTATTACAATACGCTCTCAAGGAGTTATGGCGAGTTTGCATAGAGGAACCTGAGTCGTCGGAACCACTTTTAACTTGTAAAGGCTATGAGGAAATTGGTGGGGTTAAAGGAGCTTTAGACAAGCGAGCGACACTTCTGTATCAAAGTTTAACAAACGTAGATCAAACGTTTGTGCGTCGCTTGTTTATGGAGTTGGTGCAGTTGGGTGAAGCGCTGGAAGTGACGCGGCGGCGTGCTAGCTGGGAGAGATTACAGGCGATCGCAGATTCTCCACAACAACTGCAAAGGGTTGTGGGATTGCTGGCGGGTTCGCAACAACGCTTGATTATCACTGATGCTAGTACCGTAGAAGTGGCTCACGAAGCGCTTTTATCTGAGTGGAAATTACTCAATACTTGGATTGCTGAAAATCGTGAGAATATTCGTATCAGTCGCATTCTAGAGGAAGATTGCCAGGAGTGGGAGGATACGTTTCATAAGTCGGATGATGCGCTGTTGACTGGTGCGCGGTTAGCTGTGATTTCTCAATGGGTGGAAAAAACTCAGCCGCGACTGACGCCACAGGAAGCGGAGTTTTTACAGAAGAGTTTGGCAAAGCGCGACCAAGAAATTCAGGCAGAATTAGAACAGGAAAAACAACTGCGAGAACTTGCAGAAGCTCGGCAAAAAGAAGCGGAAGCGAGAGCCATAGCCGAAGTAGAAAAAGCGATAGCAGCAGAAGATAAAGCAAACGCTGAAGCAGCAAGAGCAAAAGAGGCTGAGGCAAGGGTTAAGTATCAAAAACAACGGACTGGACTGGCGATTACCGCTGCAACACTGGTGGTTTTCACTTTGGGATTGGGACTATTAGCACAACAACTCCAAGGGCATAAGAAACAACGGGAAGCAATTGCTTCTGGCGCATTAATTTCTAGATCTGAGCTACTTTTTGCTGCAGGTACTCAGTTGGAGTCAGTCATAGCAAGCGTCCGCGCGCTAAAGCTGTTGCAAGAGATTGGTGGAGGAGATGCTGACGCACTTAATCAACTTAAAGTCGTGATTGATGGCGTACAGGAACGCAATCGCATAGAGGGACACACAAATAGTGTTAACGGTGTCAGTTTCAGTCCGAAAGATGAACTGATTGTTTCTGGTAGTTCAGATCACACTTTAAAACTTTGGAAACCGAACGGAACTCCAGTGAAAACCCCTGCTCCAATGAAACATAATGGTTCAGTCTATACTGTGAATTTTAGTCCGAATGGCGAGTATATTGCCTCTGCCAGTGCCGATAAAACAGTTAAGCTCTGGAAAAAAGATGGCACTTTGCTCACTCCTCTCACAGGACATAATCACGAGGTAACTAGTGCAAATTTTAGTCCTGATAGTAAAACCATTATTTCTGCTAGTGAAGATGGGACTGTAAGACTTTGGGAAATAGATGGTATTTCACCAAAGGTTGCGCTCAAACCACCTACCATCCTCAAAGGACATAATGGGAAAGTCTGGGGCGCAGAATTCAGTCCTGATCGTCAACTCATTGCCTCTGCCGCTGATGATGGAATTAGAATTTGGACAAAAAATGGGACTTTTATCACTAATCTTAAAGGACATACTGCGGCAGTAAGATATGTAACTTTTGGTCGTAATAATAAAACGCTTATTTCTGTAAGTGAGGATAGAACAATCCGAAGTTGGAAACAGCAAACAAACCCAAAAAACTGGCAATCGGAACTTTTTACAAAAGAGGCTAACAAGTCTTACATAGTGAAACATAGTCCTAATTACCAATTTGTTGCTACTGCCCATCCAGATGGAACAATAAACATTTGGCAAGCTGATAATGGCACTAAAATCTCTACCCTAAGACGACACAAAGACGAAATTTTGGATTTGAGCTTTAGTCCTGATAGTAAATCTCTTGCCACTGTCAGCAGTGACCAAACTCTTAGGATATGGAGTTTAGATTCTCAGAAAAATACCAACTCAACAAACAATAATTCTAATTTATTAAAAAAAGGATGTGATTGGCTGGCTGATTATTTAACCAACAATGATAATGCTCGCAAGGAATATCGTGATGTTAGCAATATTTGTCAAAATGTTAAAGATTAAACCGAGTGGATTATGTATAAATATTAATACTAATCTAACCTCGTGATGCTTTTTTAAAATGTGCTTAATATAACCAACCAGGAGTGCAGTATATGAGTAACTCAGAAGTTCATGAAGTTCATGAAAATGAATTGGACCCACAAAGTCTACCAGAAAAAGAAACTACTAAACCAAGATCTGAAGCCTCTCAAGACACCAGGAATAATAGTGATAGTGATAGTAGTAGCCATCGTGGTAGCCCCAGTGGAAGCAATAACCCAAGCGCTAAAGGTCATAGTAGTGAGAGATCTGGACGAGGAAGCAATAACCCAGGCGCTAAAGGTTGATAGAAAATAGAGGAAAAGACAAGTGCGATCGCCAATAAAGCTGTATATCCCCCTATATAGGTAAGGGGGATATTGGGCTTTCAATAGCTTGATTCAAAATCAATCCAACAGAATAAAATAACAAATTTTTGGGAAATTGGAAAATCCATCAAAAGCAAGACCACAATCTACCCTCCCCCCCTTATCAGCTGTCTCAGCTAGCCCTAAACTGTAGGTGAGAGTTGAAAGGCAGTCGGGAGAAATCTTGTGAAAAGTGTTTTGGCAATCATTCTCGGGGGGGGTGCAGGTACCCGCCTTTATCCACTCACCAAGTTACGCGCTAAACCAGCAGTACCAGTCGCTGGGAAGTATCGTTTAATCGATATTCCTGTCAGTAACTGTATAAACTCGGAAATATTCAAAATCTACGTTCTGACTCAATTCAACTCAGCTTCCCTGAATCGCCATATAGCCCGTACTTACAACTTTGCCGGCTTTACGGAAGGTTTTGTAGAAGTCCTAGCTGCACAGCAAACGCCAGAAAACTTCAACTGGTTCCAAGGTACAGCTGATGCGGTTCGCCAGTATTTGTGGCTGATGGAAGAATGGGACGTAGATGAGTATCTCATCCTTTCCGGTGATCACCTGTACCGTATGGACTATCGTCAGTTCGTACAGCGTCACAGGGAAACAGGGGCTGATATTACTCTCTCAGTACTCCCAATTGATGAGCGCCGTGCTTCTGACTTTGGCTTAATAAAAATTGATGATTCCGGTAGGATAATCAATTTCAGCGAAAAACCCAAAGGTGACGCTTTAACCAAGATGCGCGTCGATACGACTGTATTGGGACTGACACCAGAACAGGCTCAAGAACAGCCATATATTGCCTCAATGGGGATTTACGTCTTTAAAAGGGATGTTTTGGTTAAGCTTTTGAAAGAAGCTTCAGAACGGACAGATTTTGGAAAAGAAATTATTCCAGATGCCTCAAAAGATTACAACGTTCAAGCCTACTTATTTGAAGGTTACTGGGAAGATATTGGAACAATCGAGGCATTTTATCATGCCAATTTAGCATTAACTAAACAGCCTCAGCCGCCCTTTAGCTTCTACGATGAACAAGCGCCAATTTATACCCGCGCTCGTTATTTACCTCCCAGTAAAATCTTAGATTGCCAAATCACAGAATCCATGATAGGTGAAGGTTGCATCCTAAAAAGCTGCCGCATTGAACGTTCGGTGTTAGGAGTGCGATCGCGCATTGAGGCTGGTTGTGTTATCCAAGATACCCTAATCATGGGAGCAGATTTCTATCAACCATTCGCTGAACGCCAGTCAGATTGCGAAACTAAAGAAGTTTCCTTGGGAATTGGTGCTAACACCACAATTCGTCGTGCCATCATTGACAAAAATGCCCGCATTGGCTGTGATGTGCAAATTGTCAATAAAGACAACGTCCAAGAAGCCGAGCGCGAAAATCAAGGATTCTACATTAAAAATGGTATCGTTGTCGTGCTGAAAAATGCCGTCATTCCTGATGGAACGATTATTTAGTCGTTAGTCATGAGTTAGTGGTTAGTCAAACAATTAACCACTAACAACTAACAACTAACAACTAAACATATGACTAAATTGTTGTTGCTCATTGGTCTTCCTGGTAGCGGTAAGTCTACTTTGGCAAGGCAATTGCTCGCAGAATGCCCTTGGATGCAACTGATTTCTACAGATGCTATCCGGGGGCAGATGTTTGGTAATGAAGGCCTTCAGGGACCTTGGCTACTGATTTGGCGGGAAATTCAGCGGCAATTTCAGCAGGCTGTAGCCACAGGTGGTACGACAATCTACGACGCTACCAATGCCCAGCGACGCCATCGCCGTGAAATCATTACCATAGCGCGCGAATTAGGCTTCACTCACATGACCGGGGTGTGGGTGAGAACCCCAGTATGGCTGTGTTTGGCACGCAACAAAAGACGGGAACGTAAAGTGCCAGAAGACGTTATATTGCGTATGTATCGTCAGCTTCGTGATGCCCCTCCAAGCCTAGAGGAAGGGCTTGATAATTTGATATGCTTTCCTTCTGGAAGCTCAGGAGTACGGGAATTGCGCTCGTGCAGTGAGGAAGAACCGCACTTGAAATTATTTAATATTTGTTAATTTAATATCAGAGTTTATGTACCGGAGTTATCTCTGGGGCACTATCTCGAATTAAATTTTAGACAAAATTTTAACGGAAATGTTTAGAGGAGGCTGGTAGATGGCTGCAACCGACTTCAAGGATTATTATGCAATTTTGGGAGTTAGTAAGACCGCCAGTCCAGAAGAAGTTAAACAAGCCTTTCGCAAATTAGCCCGAAAGTATCACCCAGACGTCAACCCCGGCAACAAAGAAGCCGAGGCACGCTTTAAAGAAGTCAACGAAGCATACGAAGTTTTGTCAGATTCAGACAAACGCAAAAAGTACGACCAGTTTGGTCAATACTGGAAACAAGCGGCTGAGGGCTTCCCCTCTGGTGGCGTCAATGTTGATATGAGCGGTTTTGACTTCAGCCAGTATGGTAGTTTTGATGACTTTATTAATGAGTTATTAGGGCGTTTTGGGGCTGGTAGCACACGCGGTGGGCGACAGTCTTATTATCGCACTTCCTCGGGTGGACCTAGTGGTTTTGGTGGTTTTAGTGATTTTGGTTTTCAAGATACAGGTTCTGCCGGGGCTACCCAAGATAGCGAAGCCGCGATCGCTCTTACCTTTTCCGAAGCATTTAATGGTGTACAAAAACACCTAAGTCTAGGTAATGAAATCATTGATGTCCGCATCCCCGCAGGTGCCAAAGCTGGCAGTAGGTTACGTGTACGGGGTAAAGGACTAGTGAATCCTTACACGCAACAACGTGGCGATTTATATCTTAAAGTCGAACTTCAACCCCACTCTTTCTTCCAGTTTGAGGGCGATAACTTGGTGTGCGAGATACCAATTACGCCAGACGAAGCCGTTCTAGGAGCCTCAGTTGAGGTACCTACACCCGATGGTACGGTTACTGTTAAGCTTCCTGTTGGAGTACGTTCTGGTCAAACTCTGCGCCTGCGTGGTAAAGGCTGGCCCCAACCTCGCAATGGACGTAGTGACCAGTTGGTGAAGGTCGCAATTATACCACCAAAAGACCTTAGCCAACAAGAACGCGAATACTATGAAAAAATCCGCGCTATACGCACCTATAATCCCCGTAGCCATTTACAGCAAATCAGGCTGTGAAGATTTTGGCTCGGGATTTATTAGTTTTAGAGACGCGCCCTAATGCGTCTCTAAATTATTATTTATGAGTTGTTAAATTTCTAGCAAAAGCCTGGTTTAAGAGTATTTTAAACCGCAGATGGACGCAGATAAATACGTTTTTCCTGGGAGCATCCCAAATGTTTAGCTGGAGGTGCGGTTCAACTACGCCATTGATCCGCCTCAATCGGTGCCGTGTCAAACCAACGCCTTGATGTGCACACTCTACTGCTCATATCCTATGCAGTTTCTCATGCTGTGGCTGGACGGGGGAAAATGGCTAAGAATCATATAGAACTTAGAAGGAACAAATACTTCAAGCTCAGTTCACAAATTGCTCAGTTGGATAATGCACAATTACACTCTCTGTTTAACAATAGTGAGTCGAATGAGTCGAGCACAGGTTGGGGGATAAATCACGCCATCGTCCTTGGGGAATCCAAGGTCTTTGTGAAACGTGTTCCAGTTACGAACATCGAATATGACAACCTGTTATCCACCAGAAACCTCTATGACCTGCCGACTTACTGTAATTACGGCTTCGGTTCCACTGGTTTTGGCGTCTTCCGTGAACTCGTGACCCATATCAAGACTACCAACTGGGTATTGGAAGGGGCGTTCACGCAGTGTCTCTGTAAGAGAATCGCCACCTTCCCACTAATGTACCATTATCGGATTATTCCGTTCTCTGGGCGGCGGGCAGATGTGGATAGGTCGCGTCTAAAAGGTTATGTGGAGTACTGGGGCAATAGTGCGAATGCCGGGAATTATCTGGTAGATAGAGCGAACGCCAACTATGAGTTGGTTCTGTTTATAGAGCATATACCGTATGTTCTGGAAACATGGCTGCGGGAAAACCCCAACAAACTTCAGAAACCCCTGGATGACTTACGCACGACGATTGACTTTTTGAGGACGAAGGGAATCATCCACTTCGATGTGCATTTTCAGAACGTCCTCACCGACGGCGAGCAGATATATTTGACCGATTTTGGTTTGGTACTTGACAAGAGTTTTACGTTGACGAAAGATGAAGAGTCTTTCTTTGAGCAGAACACATTTTATGACTACGGAGAAGTCCTGCGGAATCTGGGACACCTGATTCGACCATCGTATGATTCATGTTCCCAGAACGATAAACGCAGGATGATGGAAAAGTATGGCATAAAACAAGGCTTACAACCTTATGAAGTGTATTCCATATTACTCGACAACATCGAGCAGATACATGCTGATGGGGTGATGAAGTTAGATGATTTCTATGTTGCCAGCATCGTCAAATACCGCAGCATCATTGCGCTGATGCAAGACTTCTTTTCTGATATGTGGGGAAATAACAACAAGGACACAAAACTTGAACACGCAAAACTACGGCTGCTGCTCAAAGAAACGGGGTTTGTTCCTGATGCTGAATCCCACACACATCAAATAGATTCGGGATTATAACGGCTCTGTTGCCGAATTGCAATTGCCCCAAAGGGGTGGGCACAAAGTGCCATTGCAGGAGCGGATACTCTTGAAACCTCGTAGCTGTTGACGTCGGAAATTGCAGGTATGTATATGGGACTTTTTCAAAATTGGTATGCTTCCTTTTCCCTCTTAATTGAATTGCTCTAGTAACTTTTCCACTCCAGCATTATGCTCCAGGAAAGAAAATAAATGCCAGTAGCGAAGTTTCCCTTCTTTATCTAACACAAATTGTGCTGGCAAAGGCGCTCCTAATGCTTGCCCGACTTGATAAGTACGAAACACACGACAACTGGGATCACTCAAAAACGGCATTTTTATGCCTAAATCTTTCACAACTATTTGACTTTGTCGTTCGTCGGTACTAGTAATCATCAAAACTTCTATGCCCCGATTTTGAAATTGCTCGTAGTTTTCATTTAATTCTTTGATGTGAGGATAGCAAAAGGGGCAATAATTTTTTTCTGTAAAGATACGAGTCAAGGCGATTAATACTGGTTGCTTGCCTCGATAATCAGATAATTTCACTACAGTTCCGTTGGTGATATCTGGCAGTTGAAAATCTGGTGTTGTGCGTCCCAATTGCAACTTATTTGTTGCTGGAATTGGCAAAAAATTGCGAAAAAAGCGTTCATTGAATAAGCTACTGGAAGCAGTTGAAGTTACCATTTTTTTATCTCTACTATTATTGAGTAAATTCTTAAATAAGAACCACAGATGGACACATAATATAACCAAATAATAAGTAATTTTTAACTCGTAATTGGTTATTATAGATTACGAATTATTAATTACGAATTTGATTCGTTTGTGTTTATCTGTGGTTAAACTTGAGTCGATTTGTAGTAGCACTGAAGCTCTACTACAAACCTATTCCCTTTACAACCTAAACAGCCGCGAAGTAAACTTTAGACTTCACCGGGTCGGGAGTCATCGTCTTGTCGCCTGGTTGCCAGCCAGCAGGGCAAACTTCGTCCGGGTGGGACTGAACGTATTGAATGGCTTGCAAAGTCCGCAGGGTTTCATCAACATTGCGACCAAAAGCAAGGTTGTTGATGGTTGCGTGCTGTATGACACCCTCTTTGTCAATGAGGAACAGACCACGCAAGGCAACGCCCGCTGCTGGGTCAAGCACGTTGTAAGCTGCACTAATCTCTTTCTTAATGTCAGAAACTAGGGGGTAGTTGAGGTCACCGACACCACCAGACTTGCGATCTGTTTGAATCCATGCTAAGTGAGAAAACTCACTATCAACGGAAACACCGAGGATTTCAGTGTTAATATTTTTAAATTCTTCGTAGCGATCGCTAAAGGCTGTGATTTCAGTGGGACAAACAAAGGTAAAGTCTAGGGGATAGAAAAATAGCACGACATACTTGCCGCGATAGTCGGAAAGTTTAATGGTTTTAAATTCCTGATCTACCACAGCCGTTGCTGTAAATTCGGGAGCCTGTTGACCTACACGGAGGCATCCTTCTGATGAGTAAGACAGAGGCATTAATCTAATTCTCCTTCAACTTATATCCGTCTAGTATCGTCGGGGTTCGAGTCGGGTAAATCTCACCCGTCCTCGTCATCACCCTTCTAGTATGTCCTAAGCCCTGCGGGCACGCTACGCAAACGGACACACTGCTCTTACGCCAGTCCGTTGGGTGTGGGAAACCCTTATTCGCCCTAAGCCTATGCCTGCGGCACGCTACGCGAACGGCACGCTTGCGGTGTGAACCCAACTCCTTCTTTAGAAGGCACGGGCAGGCACTCGCGTTCACGTTCGGTGTAGCCGTGCCGCAGGTTTAGCGCCTACAGGGCTGGACTCACAGTTCAATTACGATCTGTTACGACTATATCATAGTCATAACGATTTTGAGTAGCAAATGGTTGATTTAGATACAAGAGAATGGTTACTAACCAATGGCTTAGGAAGTTTTGCCAGTGGAACAGTTTCTGATGTCCGCACTCGTACCTATCATGGCTGGTTGTTTGCCGCTACTAGTCCGCCTTCTGGACGCACTCTGCTGCTTTCGCACCTAGAAGCTAGCCTAGAACTACCAGAGCAGGTTATGGCACTGGGCACAAATTTCTGGGGTAGTGGTCAGCTAGAGCCAAAAGGCTACCAACTGCTGCGCTCTTTTGAGATTAACCCTGTTCCAAAATGGATGTGGGGGGAGGATGACTGGCAGCTATCAAGGTTTTTGGTCATGCCGCAGGGATTGGAACAGCAACGACAAGGGGAACTCGGGGGTTCTATGTATGCTCGGCACGCACCATCTGCGAACGAGCAACATATCGACGGAACACAGTGGGGATTAGGGACAGCCCTAAGATGGGCAGAAAACATCACTCCAGCTCCATGTCACCCCATCGCCCCATCCCAGTTTTGCCATCGGGTTTTGATTCAGTATCGTTATGAAGGTACAGATACGGCTACTTTAAGGCTGCGATTGCTCATAAGCGATCGCGACTTTCACCATCAACAAAAGGCAATTCCAGAATTACAGTTCTCGCAAATGCTGGGACAAAAGCAAGTTTGCCTGCAAGCAATAGTATCTCACAGCTTTGGAACGCCTTGGCACTTGCGCTGGACACAAGGAGAGTATCAACCAGATGCGGTTTGGTACTGGAATTACGGACTCCCCGAGGAAACTCTGCGGGGGTTGGGCGATCGCGAGGATCTCTACAGCCCTGGTTACTTAACTGTCAAACTCAGTCCAGGAGATGCAGTGACTTTGGAAGCGCGGGTGGGGTTTCCCAGTGACGTGGAAACTCCCCTGACTTCAGAAACCTTTGCAGAAGTTGTGCAAGCAGAGCAAGAGCGGCTCTGTCAGGTTTTTGGGTGGAGAATAGGGGGAAAAGATACCTCTACATCTTCCCGCACTTCCCCCCTCTGGCGGCGACTACTGCAAGCAGCGGATCAGTTTGTTGTTTATCGTGCTTCTATTGCTGGTCCCACTGTCATTGCTGGATATCACTGGTTTAATGACTGGGGACGAGATACCTTGATTGCCTTACCTGGGTTGGCACTCATCCCGCAGCGCTTTGACTTGGCAAAAGGACTGCTGCAAACCTTTGGACGTTACTGTCGTCACGGTTTAATTCCCAATGCGTTTCCAGATATTGGTGGCGAACCGTTTTATAATAGTATTGATGCGGCGCTGTGGTGGATTGAAACTTTAGGGCTTTACTTGGAAGCTACCCAAGACTGGCAGTTTTTGGCAGAGCAATATCCAGTTGTGCAGCAAATCTACAAAGCTTTTCTTGGTGGCACGCGCTATAATGTGCAGCTTGATGCTACCGATGGGTTAGTTGGTTGGTATGCTCCTGGTGTAGCTCTGACCTGGATGGATGCGGTAGTAGAGGGGCAGCCTGTGACACCCCGTCGTGGTAAGCCGGTGGAAATTAATGCTTTGTGGTATTCAGCTTTATGTTGGGCAACTCGGTGGGCAGAAATATTGAGTGAACAGGAAGCGGTTGGCGACCCAGCGCGTCTTGCTAAACAGGCTTTGCGTTATGCCCAATTAGGACAACAAGTGAAAGCCGCTATGCAACAGTATTGGAATCCTCAACTCGGCTACTTATACGACACCATTGAGCCAGACGACCGTCGAAATTCTCAGATTCGCCCAAATGCAGTTTTGGCACTTTCGCTCTCACACTGTGCTTTTTCCGAACAGCAAGCGCAGAAGGTTCTTGACGTAACTTGTTCTTGCTTGCTGACTCCCTATGGTCTTCGTAGTCTCGCTCCAACAGATCCAGAATATATTGGTAAATACAAGGGGACTCCTGAGAAACGCGATCGCGCTTACCACCAAGGCACAGTGTGGAGTTGGTTGATTGGTCCTTTTATCCGCGCTTGGGAGCGTTTTTACCCTGAACAACCGCTGCCCTTTGATTGGCAACCCCTTCTGGAACACTTTCTATCTGATGGTTGTCTTGGCTCTATTTCCGAGATTTTTGATGGTGATGAGCCGCATACACCCAGAGGGGCTATAGCTCAAGCTTGGTCTGTTGCCGAGGTCATTCGGCATCTAAAACAAGAACAATGAAGATAAAATTCTTTCTTCTGTCTTCATTCTTGTTCTTTCACTCTTAAAAACTAAAGTGGCTCAGGTCGGATTCGAACCAACGACCCCAGGCTTATGAGTCCCGTGCTCTAACCTACTGAGCTACTGAGCCATATCTTTGCTTACGTTTTCTTAAGATAGCATACAAAAATTTTGAAGTCAAAACTCAAGAGTCAAAAGTCAAAAATTATTTTCCCCCCGATTTCCATCTCCTCACCTATAGCTTACATCCTATAAAAACACTAAATATGAAACAACGCTGTTAAGTAAAACTACTGAAGGGAGCATATATTTGACTAATCCAACTCTCGGCGACCTTCCAAGGCTCTTGCCAAAGTCACCTCATCAGCGTACTCCAAATCTCCACCCACCGGTAAACCAAAGGCAATCCGCGTCACTTTAGTAAATGGCTTCAGGAGTTGACCGACGTAGAGTGTCGTCGTCTCACCCTCGACACTCGGACTAATTGCCATAATCACTTCTTCAGGCTTGTGCTGACTCACCCGCCGCACCAAAGCTTGAACTGTTAACTGTTCTGGACCAATACCATCTATCGGGGAAATCACCCCACCTAAGACATGATACTTGCCCTTAAACTCGCGAGTTTTTTCCAAGGCAATCACATCACGGGAATCTGCTACGACACAGATAGTTCCGTTGTCGCGGTTTTGGTTGCGGCAGATTTCACAAACTGGTTCAGAAGATAAGTGAAAGCAGACAGTACACAAACCTACCTGTTTTTTTGCCTCAATCAGGGCTTGCGCCAAAGCCTCTACTTCTGCTTCTGGTCGTTTTAAAATATGCAATGCTAGACGTTGGGCAGTTTTTGGACCAACTCCAGGTAAACGTTGCAGTTGTTCAATTAAGCGTGCTAAAGGGCGTGCGTAAACCGTTGTCTTATCTCCAATTGTTGCTCCATCACTATGATGGCATTCTCACAAGATTTTGGATTGGTCATTTCACTTATTTAAGGTTAAGTGGTCGAGTGAGACACCATAATTGGGAATCGTTCAGATCTATTTTAATACTCGGTTGAATAATTACTCGTCAATTAGCCATCCACGCTGTATACCGTGTTCAATTCCGCCAGTCCAATCCATTATTAGATGCTTGCGTACCTTATGGAACAGATGTTGAACTACAGTTGGGTTAATTGGGTTGTGTACATACGTTTCTTCATACCTGAATTCTCGATCAGTATTTTTTTGTTGGCGTAGTACATAAATTTGGTCAACCTTGTACTTCCGAAGATTCACATCGCTCGTCAGCTTGATCCGTTCCATAACCACAATATACAAACTATTTGGATTTCTAGCCTTTAAGTCCTCTGCTGCTCGTGATGAACCTTCAAGCATAGTCTTGTCAAGATACGTCTTACATTCAATGGCGACAACTGGAATATCGAAAATGTGCGTTTCAGTGTTACCTGTAACAGTAACTTCTGAATAGTTCTCCGGTTCTTCTTTAACAAGTGCGAGTATTTCACCAGGATTTTGATCTTGCTCTGGCGGGGATGCTGCTTCAAGTGATGCTTGAATAGTTGCTCCAATGACAAAATCATGATCTTTCTTTTCAATACGCGCATATGGTCGCTTAAGCATCTCAGAGTATTTTGGTGGCACAAAGAAAATATCTTTGAACGTATGAGACTTGCCGATAAGAGCATTTTCTCCAAAGCCTTTTGCTAAATCTCTAAACAGATAGTAGAGAAATTCCTCCAGTACGCTAGAGTGAAGGTTCGATCTAGAGTCAAACTTCTCAGCATAATGTTGCTGGTCTAAGAAGTCCTTGTATGTTGAGAGAAGTTCTACCCTTGTGCCAATAATTGTGTCATCTTGATCAGTAGGCGTTAATGCAGGTCCAACCAATTGGATATTAGCTGAGTGCCACTTATCATATTTACTTCTAATCTCGCTGAGATATCTTCTACTTTCTGCATCTCGATATTTTGTGCGGTGGTTCTCCTTCTGCTCAAGATTAGAGCCATGAACTAAAGGGTTGCGATCGCTTGTTGGCATAGCTCTAATTTCTCTTGAAGATAAAGTGCAATTGACCTAGCAAGAGCAGGTGGTACAGCATTACCTACCTGATTGTACTGGCAAAGAAACTTCTCGTTGAATCTTTCCTCCCGGTGTAGTAACTTGTGAGACACAACAGTCTTCTTCCCTAAAAAACGATAATTGTCAGGAAAAGATTGAACACGTGCCCCTTCACGGACTGTCAAATTACGATGCTGGAAAGGATGAATAAAATTGGCATAAAATGACGCTGCTACAGTGTGTGATGGTTTATGGGGATTCAGACGTCGGTTGTTCTGGTCATAACTTTTCTCAGATAGCTCACCATTTCCACTACGGCGTCTAGCTCCATGTTCTTTTGGTACGTCTGAAATGGATTCGCCCCATTTGATATGTTTGAAGCGTTCTACAAGCCTGTCAGAATGCTCCATTGCAACATGATTATATAGTGTTTGACTTCCATTTCTGATCCAGCTTTGATAGTCATTGTGAGGTTCTGAAATGTAAGGCTGCTCCTCTTCGCCCTCTCTTGCATTAAGTGGTGGTAAATCTGATATTGCATCCCATAAGCTTAAAGCAGGAAGTAAACCGCAGCACTCAAACACCGATAATTGAGAGCTATTTATATGTAATAAATCTAAGGAATGTGTTTTTGGAGGAATACCTAATTCTTTTCCCATTTTATTTCCCACAACAAAGATACGCTCTCTAATTTGCGGTACGCCATATTCAGCAGCATTTAGTAACCATACTTCTACGAAATATCCAAGTTCTGCAAAAGTTTCCTTGATAATATCTATGACCTTTGTGCCTTCAATGTTTTTGTGCGAGAGTAAACCCTTAACATTCTCCATTACAAAAGCTTTAGGTTCAAGAAAACTTATCCATTGAGCAAAGTTAATGAACAGACTATTTCTAGGGTCTTTAGGATCTTTTTGTGCTGGTCCTGCAACGCTAAAACCTTGACATGGAGGTCCACCAATAACAATATCTGGCTTGAACAGACAGATATCCTTAACACTGCTTAAAGTATTAAAGTCACGGATATCGTGTTGAATAACTGTCATGTTGGGACGGTTGTGGCGCAGGGTATCACAAGCCCAAGCATCAATCTCAACGGATAGAGGAACAGAGAAACCTGCCATCTCAAAACCTAAACCAAAGCCGCCAGCCCCAGCAAACAAATCAATAGCGACAGGTTGTGATTTTACCATACACTCTTACTGTAGTTACTTTAATATTTAACTTCTAAATACTCTACAATGATACGCTTGTACGGCTTTGTCAACTAGTTAAGTTATTAACTATCCCATTGTGCTGGCGAGGACAATTCAATATCTAATAAAGGAGGAAAGTGTTTCTACCAATGCCGTTAAAAACAAAAAACGCCCCCTTTCGGGAGACGCTTTTGTTTGCTTGTAGAGACGTTGCATTGCAACGTCTCTAGATTATTAAGAATTAGCCGTTGATAGCGGGAGCAGAGAGTGCAACAGGAGCAGCCTCACCAGCAGCCAAGTCGAGGGGGAAGTTGTGAGCGTTACGCTCGTGCATCACTTCCATACCCAGGTTAGCGCGGTTGAGGATGTCTGCCCAAGTTCCAATCACACGACCCTGAGAGTCAATCACACTGGAGTTGAAGTTGAAACCGTTGAGGTTGAACGCCATGGTGCTGACACCGAGTGCGGTGAACCAGATTCCAACTACTGGCCATGCAGCCAGGAAGAAGTGCAAGGAACGAGAGTTGTTGAATGAAGCGTATTGGAAGATTAAGCGACCGAAGTAGCCGTGTGCTGCAACGATGTTGTAGGTTTCTTCTTCTTGACCGAACTTGTAACCGTAGTTCTGAGATTCGGTTTCGGTTGTTTCACGTACCAAGGAGGAGGTTACCAACGAACCGTGCATTGCACTGAACAAGCTTCCGCCGAATACACCTGCTACACCTAGTTGGTGGAAGGGGTGCATCAGGATGTTGTGCTCTGCTTGGAACACTAACATGAAGTTGAAGGTTCCGGAGATACCCAAAGGCATACCGTCAGAGAAGGAACCTTGTCCGATTGGGTAGACCAAGAAGACTGCGGTTGCTGCTGCTACGGGTGCTGAGTATGCTACTGCAATCCAAGGACGCATACCTAAACGGTAGGACAGTTCCCACTCACGACCGAGGTAGCAGAATACGCCGATCAGGAAGTGGAATACTACCAATTGGTATGGACCACCGTTGTACAACCACTCATCTAGGGAAGCTGCTTCCCAGATTGGGTAGAAGTGTAAACCGATGGCGTTGGAGGAAGGTACTACTGCACCTGAGATGATGTTGTTTCCGTAGATTAAGGAACCTGCAACTGGCTCACGGATACCGTCGATGTCAACGGGGGGAGCTGCGATGAAGGCGATGATGAAGCAGGTGGTGGCGGCTAGCAGGGTGGGGATCATGAGTACGCCGAACCAACCGATGTATAGGCGGTTTTCGGTGCTGGTGATCCACTCGCAGAACCGTTCCCATACGTTGGCGCTTTCGCGACGCTGTAAGGTGGTTGTCATTGTTTTATGAGTGCTTTATTTGGAATGATTTACGTAGGTTGTTTTACCTACCTGTCTATTAGATTAAAAGAGAAATTGCGATTTGTAAAGATTTTTTAATTAAGCTTTTGTTATATAAGTTATTTACTTTAGTTATTAATGCACAGGTTGTTTGTAGAACACGAAGATAGGGTGCGTGCGGGTAAGCGTAACACACCCTCCGAGCCTTATACTCCCTATGGCTCCATCAACCAGGGGGCCATGTCATCTGTCGTCCACCCAGGATATGAAGATGCAAGTGGTAAACAGTTTGACCGCCATCAGGACCTGTGTTGATGACAAGACGATAGCCGTTTGTGAGTCCAACTTGTTCTGCAACTCGCTTGACTGTTAATAAAAGATGCCCAAGCAGGGCATCATCCTGAGATTCGGCATCAGCTAATCTAGGTATGGGTTTTTTGGGAATGACGAGGATGTGAACGGGAGCTTGAGGGTTAACGTCTTTAAATGCCAGCGCTAAATCATCTTCATAGACAATGTCAGCTGGAATTTCCCGACGAATGATTTTGCTGAAAATCGTCTCTTGATTTGTCATGTGTCATTTGTCATTTGTCAAATGTCAATGATAAGACAAAGGACAAATGACTAAAAATAAAGGATAAAAGAAAATGCTTGCCAGGGTTTGGAGTGCGTCAATTGTCGGCATTGACGCTGTAAAAGTGGGCGTTGAAGTGGATGTGTCGGGAGGTTTGCCGGGAATTGTCGTTTTGGGATTACCAGATGCCGCAATTCAGGAAGCACGGGAAAGGGTGAAGGCAACTTTAAAGAATGCTGGTTTTGCCTTTCCTATGCGAAAGATAGTCATAAACTTAACACCTGCTGATTTACGTAAGGAAGGCCCTTGTTTTGATTTGCCGATTAGTGTAGGGATTTTGGCGGCTTCTGAGCAAGTCAGCGCTGATTTGTTGGGAGATTATCTCTTCTTAGGGGAAGTTTCATTGGATGGCAGTTTGCGCCCAGTGGCAGGTGTGCTGCCTATTGCTGCGACTGCCCAAAAGATGGGAATTACGGGTTTAGTTGTCCCGGCTGATAATGCACAAGAAGGTGCTTTAGTTGAAGGATTGGCAGTTTATGGCTGCAAAAATCTATCTGAGGTGACAGATTTTTTGAATAATCCAGGGCGTTACAAGCCCGTGCAATTGGACAGCCCTGTAGAGACGCGCCATGGCGCGTCTCTACAAACAGCAGATTTGAAGGATGTCAAAGGACAAGCTCATGGTCGTCGTGCCTTAGAAATTGCGGCAGCTGGTGGACATAACTTAATCTTCGTAGGACCGCCTGGTAGTGGCAAAACTATGCTGGCACGACGGTTGCCTAGTATTTTGCCTGCATTATCATTCTCAGAAGCGCTGGAAGTCACTCGCATCTATTCGGTAGCTGGTTTATTGAAAAATAGAGGGTCATTGGTGCGCGATCGCCCTTTCCGCAGTCCCCACCACTCCGCATCTGGTCCTTCTCTTGTCGGCGGTGGTAGCTTTCCTCGTCCAGGTGAAATTTCTTTATCACATAAAGGTTTACTTTTCCTAGATGAATTAACAGAATTTAAAAGAGATGTTTTAGAATTCCTGCGTCAGCCTTTAGAAGATGGCTTTGTGACTATTTCCAGGACTAAACAATCGGTCATGTTTCCTGCTCAGTTTACTTTGGTTGCAAGTACCAATCCCTGTCCTTGCGGTTACTATGGTGATACCATCCAACAGTGTACTTGTTCACCACGCCAGAGAGAGCAATACTGGGCAAAGCTTTCTGGACCTTTGATGGATAGAATTGATTTGCAAGTTGCAGTGAATCGCCTCAAACCAGAGGAGATTATTCAACAACCTACAGGCGAATCCTCAGCATCAGTTAGGGAACGGGTGCAACAGGCACGCGACTACGCATGTGGTAGATTTAAAGATGAAAATCTCTCTTGCAATGCCCAAATGCAGAGTCGTCATCTTCAGAAATGGTGCAAGCTAGATGATAGCAGTCGCAACTTATTGGAAGGCGCAATTAGAAAATTAGGTTTGTCGGCAAGGGCAAGCGATCGCATTCTCAAAGTGGCGCGAACTATTGCAGATTTGGCGGGGGATGATGAACTCAAAGCACACCACGTTGCTGAAGCCATTCAGTATCGCACGATAGATAGAATGCAATGAGATATTAAGGTTCGACCGAGTTATTTGAATTAACCTCGAGTGTTTGGTTTTGTTTCATAAAATTTGTGCCATTATGAGAATTTTTTGGCACCAGTGTCATCAACGAAATCAGGGTTAACTGCATCAGTTCCATGTATGCATCAATGTCAACCTGATCTGATAGCAGCATATCTCGATACTGCTGCTTAATATAACTCAGCTTTTGTAATGCTGCCTCTGGATCGCTTTGCAATGTTACCTGCCATTCATCAAGTAGCAGCAGAGTTTCCATGACAAACTTTTTGCGCTGCTGCTCTAGGAGTCTACGACACTGATCTGTAAAAGTTTGTGTTTTGTGCCGCAGTTGCTCGTAGACTTCCGTTGTCACTGCGCCCTCAACGAACATCAGCCGATGCTCTTGGCTGAGGTCTTCGATACCATCCAATGCCTGTTGGGGGTGGTCTGGCAACAGTGATTTCAGTTCATTAATTCGGTTGGTAGTTGTCGTCACCATTTTCTTAGACCGTTGCCTACGCCACTGTCTCAACAGTAAGCCTACAACGCTGGTGGTAACTAAAATGACAACTGTAGACTGCAAGTCATTGTTATTTTCCCAGTAACGCATCAGCGCCATACGGGGATCACCATTTTCCAACACCTCCTCTGCTGCTGGGTGTATGTAAAACAGCCCTTTTCTCAGTAAATTTTTAGGCTCTTCGTTTTGCAATGCAGGATAGAACTGGGAATAGGTACGGGCAGTGGAGAGAATAGACCAAGTAACCAGTGCAACCGTCGGTCGATTCATCTCAGGGCGAGTCACTAAAACGGTAGGAGTTGAGAGAGTTAGTACTTTTTGGTCTGGAATGGGCGGAAGCGACGTATAAGTTCCCACAGGTAGCTCTGCGCCATGATATGAGCCAGGGTCGAAAACTGTCAAGTGGTTGATTAATGCAGGTTCAATTGGCAGCAGCCTGAAGTCAGGATTGTTGACAAATTGTCGCCGTAGATTTTTACTGGCACCCAGACTTCCTACATAAATAACTGCATCTACCTGTCGAGATTTCAGTTTCTTGAATGCTTCATCAAAACTAGAGTAATCTGGTTGAACACTGATGTTATCTGCTTTGAGCAATCGTTTAGCAGTGAAGCTCATGCCACTACCAGAAGTGCCAATAGCGACTCGCTTTCCTTTAAGGTCAGTGAAGGTTTTTAAGCCTGAATCTTGCCGGGTAATAATGTGGACATATTCGTTTGCCAAAACTGCAACTGCTTTAACCTTTCCTTGGCGCATGACCTCATTGGCAACATCCAACTGTGCGATCGCAAAATCGACTTTGTGAGCGAGCAAGCTTTCTATGTTTTGCTGGGAGCCTTGCGATTCAAAATTCTGAACAGAAAGTTTAACCGTTGCCTTGCTAGAGTGATCAATTTGCTCAGCCAAACGGTTATAATAACTACCAACGATACCACTAGAGATAGTAATGCTCCTTGGCTGCGAACTGCAACTATTCAAACTTAGTAGGACTCCTCCTGCTAAACCACTTAGTAGAAGGAAAAGAGCTTTCGGGCGATGAATAAATAAAACACTCTTTAATGCAAGATTATCCAGTATATTTGCCCAAGGTCGCCTGCCAGATCGTCTAGGTATCATCTCAATTAATAGCCTCTATGGCTTTCTTGTGTTGAGAGAGAATTTTATGGGGAAAGACCAGCTGATCAAATGATTCTCTTCAACTCTTCACTTACTTTTGTTGAGATTACGCCAAAACTTAACATTCTGCAACACTTCGTGATTGAGAACTTGTGCTACTAAGCTTTCAATAAAGATTCTCCCCCATCAATCCACACTTCTGTACCAGTAATGTGGCTGGAAGCATCTGATGCTAAAAAGAGAACTAATTGTGCTACCTGCTCCGAGGTTCCTGGTTGACCATCAGTTAAAGGAATCTTCCCTTCAGGAAACTCAACAGGTTCTTGAACGCTTTCTAAATTCCGTCTTTGAGTGTTTTCGTCAATATTTGTGTCAATAGCACCAGGGCAAATGACGTTAACACGAATGCGGTGTTCAGCGAGTTCCAAAGCCACCATTTTTGTGAAAGCCACTTGTGCTGCTTTTGTACAAGAATAAGCAGTAGCGCCAGTGTTGCTAAAGGTACGTGTACCATTGACAGATGAAGTGATAACCACAGAACCGCCCTGCTTTTTCAGATAAGGCACAGCATATTTTACTGTGAGAAATGTTCCTTTTAAATTGACGTTTATTGTTTTATCCCATTCTTCAGGTGCTAATTCCTCTATAGGTGCCCACACACCATTAATACCAGCATTAGCAAACACAATATCCAAGCGTCCCCACTTATCTACAATTTGTTGGGTGACTTGTTGCATTTCTTCTGGATGGGAAATATCAGCAACTAGGGGTATTGCTTCGCCATTATTACTCTGAATTTCGGCAACAGTTTTTTCTAGTTCATCTTTTGTCCGCCCTAAGGCAGCAACTTTTGCACCTTCTTGAGCAAACAATTTTGCTGTTGCCTTTGCAATACCTGAACCTGCTCCTGTTATCAGTGCTACCTTACCGGCTAGTTGCATAAATATAGATTTTATTTTTTTTACTACTAGCTGTTTAACATAAACTTCTGTCTTGATTCATACCGCTAGTGGCATAAAGATTTTTTCTGTCTAATGGCATAGATAATTAGTAGTAGAAAAGCAGCTACTATGTGATTGAAAATACATTCTTTAGACTCTGTCGTAAGACTGATGACGCTATCTTGAGGTTCTTCGATACTGCTTTCGATATGACAGTAATTGTAAGCACTTAGACGCAAGGAATCAATGACAGCTTTGTTAACTACCACTGCACAATTTGAGCGAGTTGCCAAGATAGTCGCCGAAAGAGTGGCACAGCTATTGTGCGCGGCAGTTTTTGTAATTGACCAGCATTCCATAGTAATTGCCAGTAGCGATCCCAAGCTTGTTGGACTTCCCTTCAAGCACATTTGTGGACAACTCACTTTTGATTATCTGCGAGTGCCCATAAATTTTGATACACAAATAGGTGAAGTGATTGTGAGCAAACCTCACAATGGTGAGGAAATTTCTCCTCGCTTGGCACAGGTCATAGTGGAACTGGTAGTTAATCAGACAGCAGTCATTGATGCTTTGCCTAATCAACATCAGTTAAAGAATAAGTTTATCTACGACTTACTTAACGGTTTGATAGATGACGAGGCAACTGTCCTACATCATAGTAAACTTCTAGGGTTAGATTTAACACCACCCCGTGCAGTGATTTTAATCGATGCTGCCGATTACATTTTAGGAAATGGAGTTTCTTATAAAGACTTAGAAAATATCTCTGCATCACTGCGTCCTTTTGTCTGTGCATCCTCTTCATTAGAAGCGCAAACACGACGACGGGCTACTCTGGTCATTGGCAGTGTCGTCAGCTTTTTCCATCTACCTAACGATACAATTTGTGCTTATCTTGGTGATGGTGAGGTGGCTGTCCTTAAGGCTAGCGATACGAAAAACTTGGGGAGCTGGGCTAATCGTGGCGATGTACCAGAACAGTGCAGTTCTTCTTGGGCGAATCTCACAGCGCTAAAGCGGGCTGCTGAAGCGTTATTATCACGGTTGCGGGGTGATACCGAGGCATCAATTAGCATTGGCATTGGTCGCTATCACCCAGGAATGCGCGGACTTGCTCAATCATATCAAGATGCACGGGCTGCTTTGTCTTTGGGCTGTCGTTTTCGCGATCGCAATCAAGTACATTGCTTAGATAGATTGGGGATTGCAGCCTTTATTGGTGTTGCAGATGAGCAGACAAAAATCGAATTGGCAACATATCTACTGAGTCCTCTTAACCACGAACCGGAATTACTCACAACCTTAGATGCATTCTTTGCTGAAGACTGCTGTCCTTCTTTGACAGCAAGTCGGCTGTCGATTCACCGAAATACTCTGAGTTACCGATTAGATAAGATTACCTCGCTCACTGGACTTGACCCGCGTCGTTTTGACGATGCGGTGCAAATTCGTTTGGCATTGCTGATGCGAAGACTGCGGTGAGTTGAACAGTCAACAGTTGTCGAGCTAACATGACTTTTTGTGACAGTTCTTAAGCTCGCCCCCTAATAGTGAACTGCTATGTCATAATTGGAGATGAGAATTAATTCGGCGACATCGTTTGTTTTTAGTATTGACAGGCTTTTTCCTTTTGGTATTTACAGACTTTTTTCCGAAATCTAAATCTCTACACACTTATGATTTTGGAGATAATCTATGTCACTTTATGTTGGTAACCTCTCTTACGAAGTTACACAAGATGATGTGAATGCGATTTTTGCAGAATATGGTTCTGTAAAACGGGTTCAGCTACCCACTGACCGAGAAACAGGTCGTCTGCGCGGTTTTGGTTTTGTGGAAATGGGTACAGAGGCTGAAGAATCAGCTGCCATTGAAGGTCTTGATGGTGCTGAGTGGATGGGTCGTGACCTCAAAGTGAATAAGGCTAAACCCAGGGAAGATAGAGGTTCGTTTAATGGTAACCGAGGCAACAACAGCTTCCGTAACCGCTACTAAGAGAAATAGACGCGCACCCTATTTCTCTTAAATAACTTCGGTTTTACCCACCCGGACTCCCATCTGGGTGGGTTCATTTTTCCTAACGAATGGCTTCTTGTTGTTAGATTTATGTAAATATCTGTTACATTGCTTTACATACGGCTCTAACTGTTAAAACACCAAAATTTGGAGTAATACTCATGTCAAACACCCCGAAAACGACACCTTTGGTTTCTAATGAGCGCAATGTTTGGCGCTGGGGCTTTACTCCTCAGAGCGAAATTTGGAATGGTCGTTTTGCAATGATTGGCTTTTTATCTGTTGTTTTACTTGAAGTGTTCTCTGGTCAAGGCTTTCTTCATTTCTGGGGCATTTTCTAAATTGAAAGTGATTTCCATCAGGATTCTATCCGCCTTAAGTTAATACTCTTGTATAAAAATCCACCGTTGGGCAACGGTGGATTTTTAATTTTTTGAATCTCCAGTAATCTTTTTTACACTTGATGCTATTTCTGAGAAAGTAGTTTATACTTGTTAAGAGATTACAAAAAACTAGGTGAAATACATGGCTGACATTGTTGATACTGCTGTTAATGCAGGTTCTTTCAATACCCTAGTTGCTGCAATCAAGGCTGCCAATCTGGTAGATACTCTTAAAGGCGCTGGTCCATTTACCGTCTTTGCGCCTACTGATGAGGCGTTTGCTAAACTTCCAGAAGGCACTGTAGACGCATTGCTTAAGGACATTCCAAAGCTCAAGAAAATCCTGACATATCATGTTGTTTCAGGTAAAGTACTGGCTGCTGACGTGGTTAAGCTGAAGTCAGCTAAGACAGTAGAAGGAACGGAAGTGAAAATTGACGCTTCCAATGGCGTTAAGGTGAATGATGCCAAAGTTGCAACACCGGATGTTGCTGCTGATAACGGTGTCATCCATATCATTGATACAGTATTGATTCCTGCGTAAGCAAATCAGATAGGAAATACCATTGTGGGGCGGCAACTACTTATAGTTGCCGCCCCACATATGCTTAGATGTATTTTAGCGAACACCTTTAAACAGCACACTAAATTTTTGTTGGCAACGCTCACTCAGCAGCTGACATCAGGGAGTAAGTCCTGAGGGACGAAGCAAAGAAAGCCCCGTCCCTCGTGTGATGTCTACTGAGTTGGCGAAAATGTCTTGTGTTTTGCTGGAACGATTGATTGCTACCCTGGTTAACGCCACCTAATTGGATAAAGTAGACCTTAGAGTTGGACGTAATTTTTAGCTTGCCAAATTAACCAAAGCGTCTCCCCGGAACCGGATTACGCGTAAGACTGATTTGCGATAATGCTCTGCAGTGAATACTGATAGCGTGATAGTTGTCTGACCAGGGTCTAAAATGCTTTTTACAGTGCAAATCTGCATCCTGTTGTTGCAGTAGGCAACAATGCGATCGCCAATTTGGATATCCAAAGCTTTAATTTTCAACAACGACTTAACCTCATAAAAGGATTGTTGACTGAGCTAGCTGCATTCAGCTTTGCCTACTTGTCTACATAAATCATTAAATAGATATTTCTTCCTTAGTATTATCAGGAGGTTATCCTGCTCTGAATTACCCTATATACAAAGGAAAGAAAAATATATTCTACATCTTACTTGCCCTACTCATAATAACACATAGGAAAAAGCCTATATCAAAGTTTATATTTATTGTCAAGTTACTTTATATCTAATTACAGCGGTTTGCAATTGGGTGAGGTACACAAAGAAATAATGAACCACAGATGGACACAGATAAATTAGTACTTCATTCAGATGAGAAGCGCTGTAAGTGTAAGTTTTTAAGCTGAAATCTTTATTAATGAGTTTGATTCCGAGAATTATTTCGCAACCTAAAATCTTATTTTTTTCTTAATTCCTCACAGACAAGTCGGAACTTTGAGCCTACATTTTGTGCATTTGCACAATTGCAATGAGTTCAAGAAAAAACTTCTTTGTTCAAATGCCCAATGAACTGAAGTGTGGGGCAGAGTACTGTTAAAACAGTCGTCCAGGAGGTGAATGCGTGTCCCACACAAATCGACTCAGCAAGCATCTACCCATCGCTCGGATAGCTCTTGTGCGATCGCTTCCTGGATTGGGCGATTTACTGTGTGCTGTACCTGCGATGAGAGCGTTACGCGCAGCTTTCCCACAGAGCCACATTACCCTGATTGGTCTTGCGTGGGCAAAAGCTTTTGTAGAGCGTTTCAGCCAGTACCTTGATGAGTTCTTAGAATTTCCCGGCTATCCAGGAATTCCTGAAGTTGCGCCACCAATCCACAAAATACCACAGTTCTTGGCTAGCGTACAGCAACAACGCTTTGACTTGGCATTGCAAATGCACGGCAGCGGTATCATCAGCAATACTTTCACCGTCTTACTTGGTGCGCGTCTCAACGCTGGTTTTTATCTGCCTGGTCAATACTGTCCAGATGCAGATTATTTCTTACCATATCCAGCTCATGAACCAGAAGTCTGGCGTCACCTGCGGTTGATGGACTACTTGGGAATACCGCTCCAAGGCTATGAACTGGAATTTCCCCTAAGTCAAGAGGATTTTTCAGCTTTGCACAAAGTCGAGGAAGTCCAAGCTCTCCAGAAAGGAAAGTATGTCTGCGTTCACCCTGGTGCAAGTGTGCCAGAAAGACGTTGGTCTGTGGAAAATTTTGCTGCTGTTGCTGATGCAATTGCTGCTCGTGGTTTCCAAGTTGTGCTAACTGGCACAGCACCAGAAGCAAATCTCACGCAGTCAATTGCCCAGATGATGCAAGCAAAGCCGATGAATTTGGCGGGAAAGACCAGCTTGGGTGCATTGGCAGCGCTTTTAAGTCATGCAGAATTGCTGATATGTAACGATACAGGTGTATCGCATATCGCAGCAGCTTTGGGAGTGAAAAGTGTTGTCATTTTTACTGACTCTGAACCGAATCGTTGGGCACCGCTAGACCGCGATCGCCATCGCATCTTGTACAAGAACAAGAACGAAGAAACTCCGTCTTCTTTGTTCAATTTTCACTCTTCTATCTTTACCATATCCCCAGAAATGGTTATGGCTCAGGTGGATGACCTACTCTTAAAGGAGGTAGCGAATGTTACCTAATTGGCAGAATCTACGAAGAGTTTTGGTGATGCAAGTAGGTAGTCGCCAAGACTTAATGCAAACCATTCCTGCACTCCAGAAGTTGCGCGAACTGCTAGGAGATACCACCATCACATTGATGGTTTCTCCGTGTAGTAGCCAAATAAGTATAGAACTGCCTTGGGTAGATGAAGTATTTGTGTATGAGTGTGCTGACACAAGGTTTGTAGATGCTGAACGCGAATTAGCATTGATATCCAAGCTTCGCCAAAGCGCTTTTGATGCAGCTGTCATTTTCACCAATCCTGGAGAGTCGCCTTACCCCCTAGCATATATCTGCTATTTGGCAGGAATTCCCATACGCATCGGTCAATCGCAAGAGTTCGGCGGCGGCGTTCTTTCGGAATGGGTCAAGTTACCACCAAAAGATTCTCACCCAGTAGACAGATACCTTTTCTTAATAGAGTCATGAGTCATTTCTTGTCCTGCACAAAAGACTAATGACTAATAACTAATGACTATGAAACCATTACGCATCCTCACCTGGCATATCCACGGTAGCTATCTCCACTACTTAACACAGAGTCACCATCACTTTTATTTGCCTGTCAAACCAGAACGACCGGAAGGATATGGCGGTCGTTTAGGGGGTTTTCCTTGGTCAGATAATGTTCATGACGTTCCCGCAGAGGAAGTCAGAAATCTCCAGTTTGACTGTATTTTATTTCAGTCGCGCAAGAACTATCTTGAAGACCAATACGAAATTCTCTCAGAATCACAGCGACGACTACCGCAAATTTACCTTGAACACGACCCACCACGGGAACACCCAACAGATACACGTCACGTTGTAGATGATTCAGATGTGTTGCTGGTTCATGTGACGCACTTTAACCAACTCATGTGGGATAGTGGTCGCACTCCGACTCGTGTGATTGAACATGGAGTTATGATACCCGATGGTGTTCGCTACACAGGTGAACTAGAACGGGGACTGGTGGTAGTGAATGGTTTGCGATCGCGCGGTCGTCGTTTGGGTGCAGATGTCTTTGAACGAGTCCGCCAAGAAATTCCCCTAGACTTGGTTGGTATGGGTGCAGAAAAACTCGATGGACTAGGTGAGATACCACATCATCAACTAGCAGCATTTGCTTCACGCTACCGCTTTTTCTTTAATCCCATCCGCTACACCAGCTTAGGGCTTGCTGTGTGCGAAGCAATGATGGTGGGTTTGCCAATCATTGGACTAGCAACGACAGAAATGGTCACGGTAGTAGAAAACGGAATTTCTGGCTATGTCGATACTGATATTGAAAATCTTATTTCCAAAATGCACCAACTTCTAAACAACCAAACTCATGCACAAAAGCTGAGTCAAGGTGCAATCGCAACAGCGCAAAAACGCTTTAACATCCAAAGATTCTCTCAGGACTGGGACGAAGCATTTCAATCAGTCATTAGTCCTTTGTCTTCTGTTCTTAGCAAATGACAAATATAGCGGTTCGGGTGTTGAGTGCAATACATCAGGAAATAAAAACCACAGATGGACACAGATGGACACAGATGTAGACGCCGGAGGGTACACAGATAAATTTGTACTTCATTCAAACGAGAAGCGCTATATAGCAATCCTATCTAAATTTATGAAAATTATTAACCGTTCCTGAGCCAAGAAAAGAGAGAACAAAGAATTAAGCGCAAGCGCAGGCTACGCCAACACGAATATTTAGGATTGCTATAACAAATGATTAATAACTAATGACTAATGAGTAAATCAATTGCCTTAATTAGCGAACACGCTTCACCGCTTGGCACCTTTGGGGGTGCAGATAGTGGTGGTCAAAATGTCTATGTAGGACAGATAGCAAAACATCTGGCTATTGCTGGGTACAAAGTTGATGTTTTTACACGGCGCGATAGTGAGGATTTGCCAGAAATCATTCAATGGATGGATGGCGTTAGGATTATTAATGTGCCTGCTGGTCCTCCTACATACGTCCGTAAAGAAGATATATTGCCGTATATGGAAGAGTTTACGGCATATGTCCTGAATTTTTGTCAAAATCCTTGGTCTTTTCAAAGCAAAGCGCACAAAAAGTACGACTTGATACACGCAAATTTTTGGATGTCAGCATTGGTGGCGGCAGAAATTAAGCGGGTGTTGGGCATTCCTTTTGTTGTTACTTTTCATGCTCTTGGTCGTGTGCGCCGCTTTTGGCAAGGTGAGGCGGACGAATTTCCAGATGAGCGATTTATTATTGAAGACCGCATCGTTGCCGAAGCTGATCATATCATCGCTGAGTGTCCGCAGGATGAGGAAGATTTGCTGCGTCTGTATCATGCCAAAAAAGAAAAAATCACCATTATTCCTTGTGGTTTTGATGCAAGTGAGTTTTGGCAAGTTGATAAAACTAAGGCTCGTAAAACGCTTAATTTACCACCTGATGAACGTCTCATTCTCCAGTTAGGACGTTTGGTACCTCGAAAGGGCGTTGATACAGTCATTCGTGCCTTTGGGCATCTTCTGCAACAGTATGATATCCAAGCAAAGCTGTTGATTGTAGGCGGTGAATCAGAAGAACCAGATCCCCATTTGACACCAGAAATTGCTCGTTTGCAAACTATTGCAACTGAAGAAGGCGTTGAGTCGCAAGTGACATTTGTTGGACGCCGCAGCCGCGAAATGGTTAAATATTACTATTGTGCTGCTGATGTTTTCGTGACAACGCCTTGGTATGAACCATTTGGCATCACACCTTTAGAGGCGATGGCTTGTGGAACGCCTGTGATTGGTTCTCATGTTGGTGGTATAAAATATACCGTAAAAGACAGTGAAACTGGGTATCTTGTACCGCCAAATGAACCAGAGGCGATCGCCGAACGCATTGCCTATCTCTACAAAAATCCTCAAGTACACAAGCGTTTAAGCCACAACGCAATACAACGCGTCAATCACCAGTTTACCTGGGAAAAGGTAACAAGTTCAGTCGCGTCACTGTATGAGAAAGTCTTGAGTCAGAAGCAGAAACCAATTTTTCTTTCCCCCCCTGCTTCTCCTGCTTCCCCTACTCCTCCTCTTTCTTCTTCCCTCACTTTTGTTGATGACACTTTTGCAGCAGCAATAGCGGCGATGGAGAAATCCAGACAAACTTTGAAAACAGCCATTGTTGAAGCAGCGGAGGCGCTCTTCACTTGTTTTGCTTTGGGTGGAAAAGTGCTTGTTTGTGGTAATGGTGGTAGTGCGGCGGATGCTCAACATTTTGCAGCAGAATTTGTTGGTAAATTACGCTGCTCAAAACGTGCGGGACTTCCAGTTATGGCGCTGACGGCTGATACTGCTTTTTTAACTGCTTGGGCGAATGATGTTGGGTACGAGTATGTTTTTTCCCGACAGGTAGAAACATTTGCTCAACCGGGGGATGTATTACTTGGCATTAGTACAAGTGGGCGATCGCCCAATATCATCGAAGCGTTTAAAACTGCTCGTCATTCCCACATCAATACTATTGCTTTAGTTGGCGGTGACGGTGGGGAATTATTGCCACTAGCAGATTTAGCACTCGTTGTCCCAGCAACTGATACCCAACGTATTCAAGAGGTACATCACCTCGTACTACATCTTTTGTGTGAATTGGTTGAGAAGCAAGTTGGGAAAAAAGAGGAGGGGGAGAGTGGGAGAGTGGGAGAGACAAAGAGTACCCAATGGAAATCATCACTTCTATCAACTCCGGTAATACCGTAGTGAGGACTTTAGTCCTCTCCTAACATAGCAAGGACTAAAGTCCTAACTACAAAAATTAGCTTAAAGGAGAAAAAAAACTATGGAAGAACTCAAAGGCAAAGTCGTATTAGTCACAGGCGGTGGACGTGGACTTGGTGAAGCTATCAGTCACACATTATCGTCAGCAGGTGCGATCGTCGTTGTTGCAGATATTCGAGAGGACTTAGCCCATAAGGTGAGTGGCGAAATTCAAGCCAATGGCTTCCAAGCATTGCCCTTGGTGTTGGATATTACCAACGAAGAACAAGCTCAAACAGCGATCGACAAGATTGTCTCCCAATACGGGCGCTTGGATGCTCTGATTAACAATGCTGGTACGGATCTCACTGTTTCAATAGAGGAGCTTGCTATTAAAGATTGGGACAGAATTCTTGCTGTTAACTTACGCGCTCCCTTTATCTTGTCAAAATTGGTTTTACCCGTCATGAAAGAACAGGGTAGCGGTCATATTATTAACATTGCTTCCACCGCGTCAAAGCGAGCTTGGGCAAATGCTTCAGCTTACCATGCCAGTAAATGGGGACTGTTGGGCTTTAGTCATGCCTTGCACGTAGAGGCGCGTCCTTATAATATCAAGGTGACAGCCTTGGTTGCAGGTGGGATGCAAACGCCATTTTTGCTAGACCGTTTCCCTGATATTGATGTCAGCAAGTTGCAAGATCCCAAGAATGTAGCTGCAACAATTCGATTTTTGCTATCTACGCCAGAGGGAACTGTTATTCCTGAAATGACAGTTCTGCCACTGGGCGAGAGTTCTTGGCCGTAATAACAAGATGGGGTATTCAGGTTTGAGTTTCCAAGACTCACGCATGAGTTTCCAAGCTTGATATAGCGCAATTCAATTGAATGAAGTAATTATTTATCTGTGTCCATCTGTGTCCATCTGTGGTTCATATTTTCTTTCTGTACCTTACCGAATTGCAAACCAGTAGACCTCTCCATAAAACAATGTAGAGAGGTGCCATGACACCTCTCTACAAGGGTTGTAGACAAAGCACAATTAATTTCTGGAGATAACTAGTATAAACGAGGTTTGGCGCTTGAGTGATGATAATGCGAGCAGTGTTTCTGGATAAAGACGGGACTTTAATTGAGGATGTGCCGTACAATGTTGATCCGCAACAAATTAAGCTAACGTCTGGTGCGATAGAGGGATTGTTCTCCCTCCAAGAAGCTGGGTACAAGTTGATTGTGATTACCAACCAGTCAGGTGTGGCGCGGGGGTATTTTCCCGAATCTGCGCTTGTGGGGGTGGAGGAACGATTGTGTCAACTTTTAGCAGCAGAAGGTATCTACCTAACTGATTTTTACTACTGTCCCCATCACCCGGATGGAGTCGTGGCAGAATTTTCACTTGCTTGTGATTGTCGCAAACCTGCACCAGGTTTACTTCTACGTGCGGCTGGTGAACACAACATTGATTTGCGTTCATCTTGGTTTATTGGCGACATCCTTAATGATGTAGAAGCTGGGCTTTGTGCTGGGTGCAAAACGGTTTTGCTTGATAATGGCAATGAAACTGAATGGGAATTGTCTCCCATAAGAACCCCAGATTTTATTGTGACCGACCTTATAGAAGCGGCACAGGTGATATTGTCTGCTGATGGACATCTCGTTGGTAGGAACACAGCAATACCGTGTTCCTACTTAGGAGGACTTTGGTGAAACCAGAATTGATAAAGCTGTTAGATGCGATCGCTCATCTTTATGTCATCGTTATAGGTGAAGCGATGTTGGATGGCTACTTAGAAGGATTGAGTAATAGCCTTTGCCCAGAGGCTCCAGTGCCAGTTGTTACTCTGACAAATCGCTTGTATGTTCCCGGAGGTGCCGCTAATACTGCTGTTAATGTCCGTAGTATCAGTGCAAATGTGACATTTTTATCAGTGATTGGCGATGATTGGGAGGGTTCCCAACTACAGCAAGCACTTTCAGAACGTGGCGTTTCCACAAAACACATCCTCAAAGCGTCAAATAGACAAACGCTTACCAAGCAGCGGGTGATGGCAGCGTCGCAAATTCTGGTAAGATTTGATTCTGGCACCACTGATGCCATTGACGCTCACAGCGAGCAAGCACTGATTGACAAACTGGAGCTTCTATTTCCAGAATGTGATGCCGTAATTGTCTCAGATTACGGTTATGGAATTTTGACACAAAGAGTGATTAATGCTTTAGCACAACTTCAGCAAAGCAATCCTCGCGTTCTTGTCGTTGACTCTAAAAACCTCACCGCCTACCGTCACCTTAACGTCACCGCAGTCAAACCGAACTACAAGCAAGCAGTGGAGTTGCTTGATATCCCATTGCCCCCCCTTATTAAGGGGGCGATGGGGGGGATCTCCCGTGCAGAGCAAATCAAACCTTATGAGGAAAAACTGCTCCACCTCACAGGTGCGAAAATAGCTGCTGTCACCTTAGATGCAGAAGGTGCAATGATTTTCGAGCATGATTCCTTACCATACCGCACCTATGCCCAACCTACCGCCGAATCCCGTACCTCAGGGGCAGGAGATACCTATAGTTGCGCCCTAACCCTTGCCCTAGCAGCAGGTGCTGCAACACCACTTGCTGCTGATTTCGCCGCCGCCGCCGCTGCTGTCGTTGTGCGAAAAGAGGGAACCAGCGCCTGTTGTGCTGAGGAACTGCGTGAGTTTATTTCCGAAGTAGAGGAAGCTTCGCTGACACACAGACACACAGACACACAGACACGGGGAAATTTTCTCTCCGCGTCACCGCGTCACCCAATCTCCGCGTCTTCCTCATCCCCCTTATCTCCCCCTGTGAAATGCATCCCTGACCTCAATCAACTCCTCACCCTTGTCGCCTCTTACCGCAATGTAGGACATAAAATAGTTTTCACCAACGGCTGCTTTGACATCCTCCATGCTGGACACGTTTCCTATCTCAATCGTGCTAAAGCATTGGGTGACATCCTGATTATTGGCGTTAACTCCGACGACAGCATCCGCCGTATCAAAGGTGAAAATCGCCCTATCAACCCCTTGGAAGACCGTATCCAAGTTCTGGGCGGACTAGGCTGTGTTGACCATCTCGTTGCTTTTGACGAAGACACCCCAATCGACCTGATCCGCTTAGTTCGCCCTGATGTCTACGTTAAAGGTGGCGACTATACCAAAGAAACTCTACCAGAAGCACCTGTGGTAGAACAATACGGCGGTATCGTTGAACTTTTGCCCTTCTTAGAAAACCGTTCCACCACTCGTATCATCGAGCGTGTTTGTCAATTAAACATGGAGCAAGATGACTAAGAAATTATGGAACCACAGATGGACACAGATGGACACAGATGATTTTTATCTGTGTCCATCTGTGGTTTAAAATCTCCAAATCTACTGGGCGGAGAGGTTCCGCTGACTCATAAATCATGACTACCTGGAAAACTGCTGAAAACATCCTGTGCATCCGACTCGACACGATTGGCGATGTGTTGATGACTACACCAGCAATTCACGCCTTAAAAGCATCACATCCCACCCGTCGAATTACGCTGCTCACTTCCTCTGCGGGTGCATCAACTGCCTCACTAGTACCAGAGATTGATGAAGTGATTGTCTACGATGCACCTTGGTTAAAAGCAACAGCGCCGCGACTCAATAGCCGTCCTGAGTACGAAATGGCAGAACACCTGCGGCGTCTCAAGTTTGATGGTGCCATTATTTTTACTGTATATAGTCAAAATCCTTTACCCTCTGCATTTCTCTGCTATTTGGCAGATATTCCCCTACGGCTAGCTCATTGTCATGAAAACCCCTACCAACTGCTAACAGATTGGGTAAAAGACCCAGAACCAGAGCATTGTGTGCGTCATGAAGTGCGTCGTCAACTGGATTTAGTTGCTACGATTGCCTGTTATGCAGATGACGAAAGAATGTCCCTGCGTGTCCCAGAAAAAGCTTTAGCTAGCGTTAAGGATATTCTCCAACAACTCGGCATTACCCAGCAACGTCCTTGGGTGGTCATTCATCCTGGTGCAACGGCTGCTTCACGCCGCTACGCGCCTGAGAAATTTGCTGTTGTTGCCCGCAGTTTAATACAAGACATGGGTATTGCGGTCATCTTTACAGGCACGGAACCAGAACGAGAACTGGTTACAGGAATTCAAACGGCTACGGGTGTTGTGTCTCATTCACTTGTCGGGTGCCTGAACCTGAATGAACTGGCAGCACTTTTATCACTTGCCCCTCTGCTCATTTCCAATAATACTGGTCCCGTTCACATTGCTGCTGCTGTTGGTACACCAGTTGTGGACTTGTACGCTCTCACCAACCCTCAGCACACTCCTTGGGGTGTTCCCAACCGCGTACTGTTCCATGATGTTCCCTGTAAAAACTGTTACAAGAGTATTTGCCCTGAAGGACACCAAAATTGCCTGCAACTGGTTACACCAGAATCTGTTGTTGATGCTGCTTGTGAACTGCTCAATTCTCCCCCTGCTACCCTTGCCACTGTTAAGACATGACCGTTGATATCCTTATTCCTACCTATTCTCGCCCTGCTGCTTTGGCTGTCACCCTGACTAGCCTGATAGCCCAAACTTACCGTGACTTTCGCGTTGTCATTTCTGACCAAACTGAGGATAGCAACCCGGTGGAGAGTGGCGAGGTGCAAGCGGTGCTGCGTGTGCTTCGTGCTCATGGTCATGCGGTGGAAGTCCACAAACACTTACCCCGTCGAGGAATTGCAGAACAACGGCAATTTTTGCTGGAGCAAGCAACAGCTCCCTATGCGCTTTTCCTTGATGATGACTTGATTTTAGAACCTTTTGTGGTTGAAAATATGCTTGCTGCCATAAAAGAAGAATGTTGCGGTTTCGTTGGCAGTGCGGTTATTGGACTCAGCTTTATTAATGATATCCGCCCCCACGAGCAAAAAATTGAGTTTTGGGACGAGCCAGTGCAGCCGGAGAGTGTCAAACCTGACACACCAGAATGGGAACGCTGGCGTTTGCATAACGCCGCTAATCTTTATCATGTCCAGAAAAGCTTGGGTCTAACCCAGAAAGAGCAGCGTAAGTACCGCGTTGCTTGGGTGGGTGGCTGTGTCATGTATGATACAGAAAAGCTTCGCAGGGTCGGTGGGTACTCGTTCTGGCAGCAGCTTCCCTCGGAACACTGTGGTGAGGATGTTTTGGTGCAGTTGCGGTTGATGGAACTTTACGGCGGTTGTGGGATTATTCCTTCGGGTGTCTATCATCAAGAGTTGCCCACCACGATTATTGACCGTAGTTCTCCTGCGGATCAATACGTAGAACTAATGTAGAGACGCGCCATGGCGCGTCTCTACAACTAACAGTTAATATGCGTAAAATTCTGTTTGTCGAGCTATTGGGTGGAATTGGCGATGTTTTAATCGCGGTGAGTGTAATTCATGCCTTGGCGCGAACACACCCAAAAGCTGAACTGACAGTTTTAACTTTCCCGCCAGGGGGTGAACTGCTAAAAAGCGATCCGCTGATTAAGCGGGTTGTCTATGCGGAACCAGGGAAGGCAAAACAATCGGTTGTTGAGTTACTAACTCGTGAAACTTTTGATTTGATTGTCTCTGATACAAATTACGACGATATTGATAAAGTTATTCAAAATAGCGGTGCGTCGCAGGTGGTCACAAATTTGTGGCGACAACCTCCAGCAGATGAATTGGTGGGCGATCGCTTTGTCAAAATCTTGCAAGCAGAAGGTTTAATCAACCCGGATGCGATTGAACCTGCACAACTCCACCTCACCCCTGATGAACTAAGTAGATCACAAGAGCTATTCAATCATGTCCGCCGTCCTTTGGTATTCTTGTGTCCAGATGCGGGGATGGCAATTAAGCGCTGGTCTAATGTAAATTTTATTACTTTAGGTAAAATATTACAGCAGCGTTGGGATGCCACTGTAATTGTCCCAGTGGGTTCTGATGCAAACCAGGCGGAAAGCATCGTTCAGGGGATAGAGGGTGAAGCCCGGATTTTGCCCCGTGGGAAATTGCGGGATTTAGCAGCTGCTTTGGCGTGTGCTGATTTGGTGATTGCTGCTGACACTGGTCCGGCACGGATAGCGGCAGCGTTGAATGTGTTAACTATTACTTTGTTTGGTCCTTCTTGGTATGGGCGTTATGGTCAACCGCAGCCTCACGTCAATTTGCAAGGATACCCTGAGTGTCCTGAGCGCAATATTAGTAATTTTACAGTGCAGCAATGTTGGTACGGTGGGGTGTGCCCGTTGGATAAGGGTTGGCAAAGTTGTATGGAAAGGATTTCCGTTGATGAGGTTTTAAGTGTTGTGGAGGGGTTTTTAATCAACCGCCAAGACGAGCCAGCGCTGCAGGAGGGTTTCCCTCCGCAGGCGACTGGCGTCGCCAAGGGCGCCAAGAAAGAGAAGAAGAGGTCTATTAGTTAGGAAAATGAAGTCGATACTAGAAAATTCAAAATCTAATATCCAAAATCCAAGGTTGCATGGTTTGCGTAATATTTTGGTGATGCGGCTGGACAACATTGGTGATGTAATTATGACGAGTCCGGCTTTGCGGGCTATTAAGGAAAATTTGCCGACTTGTCGTTTGACGTTAATGGCGAGTCCGGGTGGGGCACAAGCAGCAGAGTTATTACCTTGGGTGGATGAGCTTTTACCATGGCGTGTGCTATGGCAAGATTTGGGTAAGTTGGATTTTGATCCGGCGCGGGAGTGGGAATTGGTGAGGACGCTGCAAGATGGCAAGTTTGATGCGGCGATTATTTTCACGAGTTTTAGTCAAAGTCCTCATCCGGCAGGATTTTTGTGTTACTTGGCTGGTGTTGGGTTACGGGTGGGTGAGTCTAAGGAAGCGGGAAATGGTGTACTGACGCTAGAAGTACCGTCTGCACCGGATGAGATTCATCAAGTTGAACGAAATTTGAGATTAATAGAAGCTGCTGGGTTTGAAGTTTATGATCGCAGTCTTTGCATTCAAATTCCCAAAACTGCACAACAAGAAGCGATAGATCTATTATTAGCAACCAGTAGCGATCGCTTAAGCACTTACTACAACTATATCTTGCTCAACCCCTGGACAAGTTGCCAATCTCGCAATTATGACTCTCAACGCTTTGCGATCGCTGCACGTCAACTAGCAGAAGTTACTCAAATGCCTGTGGTGGTCACTGGTGTGGAAAAAGACCGCTCCAAAAGTCCATCTTTACTTGCTACACTAGGCGATTATGGAATTGACCTCATTGGCAAAACAGCTTTATCTCAACTAGCTGCACTCATTGCCAATGCAAAACTCGTGCTAACCAATAACACTTCAACAATGCATATAGCTGATGCTACCCGCACACCCACTGTTGTCATGTTTGCGGGAACTGAACTTGAGTGTCAATGGGAACCACGCAATGGTACTTCCCGCTTACTCCGCCGCCCTACCACCTGTAGTCCTTGTTACGCCTTTACCTGTCCCTATCAGTTGGAATGCTTAGATATCTCTCCAGAGGAAGTGGTAGCCGCAGGGCTGGAATTGATAAACGGTTCGTAGTAAGCGCTTAAGCGCTTATTACAAATTAATTACCGATGACTAATGACTATTACCATTGCCATTATTGCTGGTACTTATAAACCTGAGCGCTGTGGTGTTGCTCATTACACTGCTTGTTTGCGGGATGCCCTGAAAAAGCACGAATGCCAGTCTGTTGTCCTCACTATCCATGCAGCCGCCACAGAAGTTAATGACTCCACCGTTATGGGTGTGGTACAAGATTGGCGATTTGCTGATTTGATGTCTTTGGTACAAGCAGTACATGCCACCAAGGCTGACATTTTGCATATGCAACATGCAGCAGGCACTTACGCTTTTGAGCGTGCTATCTTTTTGTTACCGCTACTTCTTAGAGCGACAGGTTATCGCAAACCAATTGTCACGACAGTGCATGAATATGGTTGGTGGGAATGGCAACCGAAAGGTATTCCACCGGAACTTGTAGAATGGTTGAAAATGTGGGGACAGCAGCGCGGGTGGTGGGATAGAGAAGATGGGTTTTTACTGACTTACAGTGATGCATTGATTACAACGAACGCGGAGGCAGAAGAAGTTATTTATAAACGACTACCGCAGTTGACTAACCGCGTGTCGCGTATTCCCATCGCTGCAAATGTCGATGTTACCCCAATTGACCGAAACACAGCACGTCAGCAATTGCGTCAAAGGTGTAACTTTGCTTTAGATACCAGCATCATCGCTTTTTTTGGCTTTCTCCACCCAGTCAAAGGCATAGAAACGCTTCTACCAGCATTCAAAAAAGTTCTAACAACTCATCCGCAAGCGCGACTGTTGCTGCTTGGCGGTGTGGAAAGTCTAGCTTTGCGGGGAGAAGAAGCAAAACGTTACTGGGATAAACTCCACACGCTTGTAGCTGAACTAAACTTAAGCGAAATGGTGCATCTTACCGGCTATCTTGATGTTGAAACTGCCTCAAAATATCTTTCCGGGTGTGATATTGGAGTGCTACCCTTCAACCACGGAATGACGATGAAAAGCGGTTCACTTCTGGCTTTGTTGGCTCATGGTTTGCCAGTCATTGCGACTCAACATCCCACACCTCTACCCGATGGACATCCAGTACAGCTCGTTCCTCCTCGCGATATAGACGCTTTGGCAGATGCACTTTGCCAACTCCTAAACGACCCTGATAAATGGAACCATTTAGGTGATGCTGGTCGTACTTTTGTCCAAAACTTCACTTGGTGTAATATTGCGCGATCGCACTTCAACATCTATCAAAAACTCCTCTCCTGTGCGTCCTTGGCGACGCCCTTCGGGTTCGCCAGTTCCCTACGGCGGGAAACCCGCCTTCAGGACTGGACTCACCAGTCGCCTGGGTCGGGAAACCCTCCTGCATAGCGCTGGCTCGTCTTGGCGGTTCTTTTAAAAAAAAGTCCGAATGCAACTCGAAAATGTCAAAAAAATCGACGTTCTCCGCGCCAACGCCATCGGCGATTTTATCTTTGCCCTACCTCAGTCATAAGTTGTCAGTAATTTATACTTAGCACTTGCTACTCAGCACTCAGCACTTCTTTAGTGAATTCTACCTCAAGGACGCTATATCGATGCCTTGGGAAAGATGCCATACACACAAAAAATTTGGTATCAATTGCGTCAGGGGGAAAGCACATCACTGGAAAAAGGGACATCGTAATGAATTTAAAGGCGATTTGGGGACTATTCCAAGAGACATTCAATGAATGGAGTAACGATAAGGTGTCGCGCTTAGCCGCAGCGTTATCTTATTACACGATTTTTTCTATTGCCCCATTGCTGATTATTGTGATTGCGATCGCCGGCGCAGTCTTTGGAGAAGAGGCAGCACGGGGCGCAATTGTAGGGCAACTACAAGGCTTAGTCGGCAAATCTAGCGCAGAAGTTATCCAGACAGCCATTCAAAATGCCAGCCAGCCTAAAGCGGGAACAATCGCCTCACTCATCAGTATTGTTGTCCTGCTGTTTGGTGCGACTGGTTTATTTAGCGAGTTGCAAGATTCCCTGAATACAATTTGGGAAGTGCAGCCGAAACCAGGACGCGCTATGAAAAACATGATTCGCCAACGCTTTACGTCGTTTGCGATGGTTCTAGCTATTGGCTTTTTACTGCTCGTTTCACTTGTACTCAGCGCCGTGTTGGCAGCACTGATTAGTTACTTTAGAAATGTGGTACCGGGTATAGATTACATCTGGCAGATTGTTAACTTCATCGTTGGTTTTGTCGTCACTACGGTGCTATTTGGACTAATTTTCAAAGTCCTGCCAGATGTCAAAATTACTTGGAATGATGTTTTGATTGGAGCTGCCCTCACTGCACTTTTGTTCTCCATTGGCAGGTTTCTGTTGGGACAGTATCTGGGAAACGGCAGCTTTGGCTCAACCTACGGTGCGGCTGGTTCAATCGTAGTTATTCTGGTTTGGGTTAACTATGCCGCTCAGATTCTCTTTTTCGGGGCTGAGTTTACCCAGGTTTATGCTAGAAAATACGGTTCCCGTATTGTTCCTGCCGATAATGCCATTCCCATCACTGAAGAAGCTCGTCTAAATTTAGGAATGAAACCCAAAACGGCACAAACAAGAATCAGGAAACAGTCTGGCAAAAACTCTAACTTGATGAGTCGCTTATTGCGTCGCTTTACCCAACCAAAGCACGTGAAGCGCAAAAGAAGTCATCGGTAATTTTAAAAACTTCTGTTGCAACAGGTTTGTTTTTAGTATTTAGAACCACAGATGAATCATAAATGCAGACCAATAAATTATCTGTGTAACCTACAGCACGGCTTACACCTACATATCTGTTTATCTGTGGATTCATTTTCATAGTAATTGACTTTTACAAGATATCTATAGCGATCCTAAATGAGTTGTGAACTTACTCGTTGAGGCAGCAAACAGGGAATAGCGAACAGCAAAGAGGGATGTACAGATATACTTCGTTTTTTCACAAATCAAATAGGACTGCTATATTCTTCATCCTTTTTAAACACCCTTCAAGAAAAGCCTCTAGAGAAAACTAGAGGCTTTAATAGTCATTGAGAAGAGAAATGCTGGAGAAGCATTGCAGTTTTATTCTGCCTTATGGCTCACGATGTACCCACATCCAGAAGGAATAGAATTTTAAAAGTAACTTTCTACACTTAAAAATAAGAAGACCCCGATAGAGCCGGGGTTTTACTCTACGCAAATTCTATTTCAGAAATACCGCTTTTTATTTTGCTTTCAGGTAAACAATCGCACCAGATTCCAAAGATATAAAGTTTAAATATGTGATTTTGTATACATTAAATAAATCACTCTTATGATCTAAGCCTACTTTTGCTAAAAGTCTCATAAAGAGTCTTTATGACTTCGCTCTATTCTCTGTACAATATGACGGTGGTATTCTGTGGCGGATTGTGATTGAGCGTTATACCTTGCCCGAAATGGGCAATCTATGGACAGAAGCATATAAGCTAAAAACTTGGCTGCAAGTAGAAATCGCTGTTTGTGAGGCTCAGGCTGAGTTGGGTTACATTCCTACTGAGGCGGTTGAGGAAATTAAGGCAAGGGCGAATTTTGATCCAAAGCGGGTCTTGGAAATTGAGGCTGAAGTCCGCCACGATATGATTGCTTTCTTGACAAATGTTAATGAGTATGTAGGTGAAGCGGGGCGTTACATTCACCTGGGTTTAACAAGTTCCGATGTGCTGGATACGGCTTTAGCACTGCAACTGGTTGCCAGTCTGGATATACTGATGCAACGCCTAGAAGATTTGATTGAGGCAATTCGTCAAAAGGCAAAGGAACATCGCACTACCGTAATGATTGGACGTTCCCACGGCATTCACGCTGAACCTATCACCTTTGGGTTTAAGCTTGCCGGATGGTTGGCAGAAGTGTTGCGACACCAAGAACGCCTAAAAATTCTACGTGAAACGATCGCCGTCGGCAAGATTTCTGGTGCAGTGGGAACATATGCAAATATTGAACCTCGCGTAGAGGCGATCGCTTGCCAAAAATTAGGACTTCAACCCGATACAGCATCGACACAGGTGATATCGCGCGATCGCCATGCTGATTATGTACAGCAATTAGCTTTGTTAGCGGCATCCATTGAACGCTTTGCTGTTGAAATTCGCAATTTGCAAAGAACAGACGTTCTGGAAGTGGAAGAATTCTTCTCCAAAGGGCAAAAAGGCTCCTCAGCAATGCCACACAAACGCAACCCCATCCGTTCCGAACGACTCACAGGGATGGCACGACTCGTTCGTTCTCATGCTGGTGCTGCTTTGGAAAATATCGCTTTGTGGCATGAAAGGGATATTTCTCACAGTTCTGTCGAACGAGTAATTTTCCCGGATGCTTGCATCTTGACACACTTTATGCTGGTAGAAATAACCGAATTGGTGAAAAATCTGCTCGTTTATCCTGAGAACATGGAGCAGAATATGAATCGCTACGGTGGTGTTGTGTTCAGCCAAAAGGTGCTACTAGCATTGGTAGACAAGGGAATGAGCCGCGAGGAAGCTTATGCGATCGTGCAAGGAAACGCTCACACTGCTTGGAATAAACCAGACGGCAATTTCCACGACTTAATTGTCAAAGATCCACAGGTTACTCAAAAGTTGTCACCCGCAGAAATTGAAGTATGTTTTGACCCACAACAACATCTGCGACACTTAGAGCAGGTTTACCAACGGTTGGGAATTTAACGGCTTTGGTGTAAATCCCTCGCCATAACCGGGCAACAAAAACACAGCGACTTATATTATGATGTTGGCTCTTATTGCCCATAATAAAACTTGTTTGTAGTCAGGACTTCAGTCCTCGCTTTTTTGGTAAAGAGGACTAAAGTCCTGACTACGAACTTCCGCAGGGTTATGTCATCGGACATGATATAACCCAGCAGATACTTATAAACAGGCAATAAATAACGAGCCAAATTGAGTGTGTCTCTGGGAAGATTCTGTGAACTTTTGCTTGTGTTTGAATTGTGCTCACAGCTATGTATAGTTGAGCATAGCTGGCATACAAGGAGAAAGGATGTCAGAAAGTACGTCAAACTCAGAAATGCTCTATCGAGTTCTCGGTAGTACAGGAGAGAGAGTTTCCGCGATTGGACTGGGTGGTTGGCACATTGGCTTGAAGTACGTTGATGAGCAATTGGGCATACGTATTGTTCGTACAGCGATTGATCGTGGCATCACCTTTATGGATAACAGTTGGGATTACAACGATGGAGTCAGCGAGATTCGCATGGGGAAAGCCCTCCGCGATGGCTACCGAGACAAAGTATTCCTGATGACAAAAATTGACGGTCGATCTAAGAAAGAAGCCGCAAAACAGATAGACGAATCGCTTCAACGCCTGCAAGTTGATTATATTGATCTTGTCCAGCACCACGAAATTATCCGGTATGAAGATCCGCATCGAGTTTTTGATGAAGAAGGCGCAAATGCCGCTTTCATTGAGGCGCGGGAAGCTGGTAAGCTGCGATACATTGGCTTCACTGGGCATAAAGACCCTCATGTTCATCTGCATATGCTTGAAGTTGCAGCCGAACAAGGATTTAAGTTTGATACAGTGCAAATGCCGCTGAATGTGATGGATGCACACTACCGGAGTTTTGAGAAACTGGTTCTGCCAGAACTCGTCAAACAAAACATCGGCGTTCTAGGTATGAAAAGTTTGGCGAACGGTATTATTTTACAGTCAAAAACTGTAACGCCAATTGAGTGTCTACACTATGCGCTAAATCTGCCCACATCGGTTGTGATTACGGGAATTGATAGTATGGAAATTCTTGATCAGGCATTTGAAGCGGTGCGGACGTTTCAGCCCATGAATCAGCAGCAGGTGCGATCGCTGTTAGCAAAAACAACAGAAGCAGCATCACGCGGCGAATTTGAGCCATTCAAAACCTCATCAATTTTTGACAGCACTGCCCAGAATCCTGATTGGCTGGGAGAGGAACCACAGCGTCTCCAGCAATTGATGCCAACATAATCAAGACATATCGCATTGATGGATGCGTTATACAGCAAGAGCTACGCATCTATCAATAATAGACTTCTTGCATTCATTCCAAAAAAAAGAGTAATTAACCACAGATGGACACAGATGGACACAGATGGAATCTACTTATGTAAAAGGTTTAATCTCTAACGACGGTAAGTCACTTCTGAAAAGCGATCGCTGAACTACTGTCTGTTGCAACACAATGTGCAAAAAGAAGTTACCTGTATAGTTCTCCGTTTAAAATTATATAACTACACTACGGGAATATACTTTAAGAACTTCTTTTATGAACAGATCAGATAAGGCAAACCAAATTGTCTCTCCTTGGTGGCGGTGGCTTCTTGAAGCTCTTTTCCCAGATAAAAAATTTGATGGACAATTTCAAAACCCAGGTAGTGAACAGGTTTTTGATTTTGACTCGGTGATGGCATCTGTTGACCCCATCACCACAATTGCATCTGACATCGCCTATTATCCAGAAAAGGACAAAGGTGAACTTTTTGCAATCTTTATCTCTGGGTTGGGACAACATGAATCAGAGTCTTCAAAAAGGAGCCGTAGGTATGCAACGACTCTCTTAACTGGCATTGCCAATATGCACAACTCCACGTTTCTTAAACAACGTCCAATGATCGCTTTCATTAACCGATATCTTGATTGGATTAATGCAGTTCTTGATTATCTAAATTTATCTGGTAGTCCAGTCATTGAAAATGCAGCAACTTTGATTACTTATGCCGTAAACAACAGCGTAAATCTCAATTTATCAGGCGATAGTCTTGGAACAATTTTCTTAGCTAGAGCTATTAAGATTGCTAAAAGAAACTTTATTTGTGGACGCGCTAGGGTGTTTGACTTTAGAGAACGACGAATTCAAGAACAAAAGTGGAAGCAACGCACTAGTCAACTTATCAATGTTTTCACATTCGGAAATGGCTATCGACAATGGGTAGCAGGTCCAAATTATATTATGGTTTTTATTCAAGGCGATGTATTACCAGAGAAATTTGGAATCACACCGCAAAGAGCTATTAAGCAAAAACGAAAGGATATCAAATTTTTAATTTTTCCGCGTTTGTTTCCTAAAGGCAACTTTGAATCCCATAACATGATGTTTACAATCGAACTTCTTCGCCAAACTTTTGAAAAAAATCAGATTGAAGTTGGTGATTTTGCTAGCTTATATAACAAACTCAATTCTAACACCCTAAAAATTGCCACACCCGATGAAGTATCATGGCCAAGCGACATGAAAGACTACGCATGGTATCCAGATAGCCTCAATTTTATTGATGCGTTAAGCAAAAGCTAACGTAGTTTACAAGATTGGCGATCGCCTCCAGTAGGCACCGAAGCAATCAAAAGATGCGTATTGAATTAACTGGTGACTTGAAAGCAAAAGACATAAGCCAGAAAGCCACGCGCGATGGTTCAGTTGAGCAGGAAATGGTTAAAGGGGTGAAAGCTACAAACATTGATTTAGGCAATTTAAACCAAGAAGCTTAAATCAGTGAACAGTATCACTTTCCGTGAAAATTTAAAATCCTTGCGCGATAATGGTTAGCCTGGTTAGTGAAAGTACTTTCTTTTGTTAACTCTCAGTAATTTTGCTCATTAGTAGTGGCGCGGCAAAACTAAAATGGTGTAATAAAAAAGGTTTGTAGTGAGCGCTTTAGCGCTAAATAAACTATAAATCTAATGCACAGCTTTAGCCTTGACACGCCACTACGAGAGCATCTTGCGGTTTTGTCTTTGCATCGCTGTGTTATTTAAATGTATTGGCTTGCATTGTTAATGCATCGGCTTGCATTGTTAATGTATTGGCTTGCATTGTTAATGCATCGGCTCGCATTGTTAATGCATCGGCTTGCATTGTTAATGTATCGGCTTGCAAAAATGAATTTACTCTTTTTTTCAAAAAATGTCTCTTTACTGTTAGTTTTTCTGTGGCAATGGGCACATTAAATATAGAATATATCACGTAAAATTCTATGCCTACTCAAGATACAACACGCCGTTTGAGTCCTCAAGTGATTAATCAAGATATTGACTCATTACACGGTTTGCAAACCATCAGCACCTACAACACAAGCCGTTCTGATGCTTCTGCTGCAAACTTACAGCAAGCTTATCAGGCTATGTTGACACAGCAACAAGCCGAAACCGAGAAACTAACTTTATACCGTGCTGCTGCCGATGCTGCCCGATTAGCAGAATGGGAATTTCACAATGCTATATTAGCTATGAAAGAAGCTGTGCGCGGGCAATATGGGTCAGATAGTGATCAGGCTCAAGCGGTTGGATTAAAGAAAAAATCAGACCGCAAACGTCCCACGCGCAAGAAGCTAGTTGCGGCTACAACATCAACTTAAGCATAGTTTTCTTTCGGGCGGGCATTGCTTACTAATATCTCAAATGTCGATCACATAAACTTTTCTGAGCAATGCCCATCCTACGATTTACTGCTGTCTTCTTCAACTGCACCCAATGCAAGAAGTGTCGCCCGCAATCCCAAAGCTTAATTGTCTGGTCTAAACTCCCACTAGCTATAGTTCAACCGTCAGAACTACAGGCAACAGATCCGATCCAATCCGTATGTCCTCTCACAGAATTTCTTGTTCAATGGTTGACAAACGCTGAAACTGCTGATCAATTATGTCTGAATATCACCAGTGATTCAATTGGTGGCACATTGTGGAGCGATCGCCAGATAACAAACTCAAATTCCTCCTGTAGTTTTTTCCCTGCTTCACACAAACAGAAGTTTTTTCAATTCCACCAATTCCTAATATTGCCACTAATCGACAACGGTCTTAGATAATCCATTGCTCTAAAGTTGGTAGTTCTTGAGAACGTCCGTAAAAGATAGAAACATCAATCGCCTCATCTCAGTCTTGATAAAAGCGGTTGACGGCTACAAGTTTGGTCAGAAGGAAGAAACATACAGCATTGTTGCCGCTCACGGCTACTTATGCACACAGATGATTTATCTGTGTTAATCTGTGTGCATCTGTGGTTTTAAATATCTTAAATATCTTAAATATCATTGTATGACTTTTGCCAAAGATCTCATTTCTTACGTTAATGGGAAATATGTCCCATCAGACCAAGCTTCTCTGCCAGTTAATGATTTAGGAATTGTACGAGGGTATGGAGTATTTGATTATTTACGCACTTATAACGGAGTGCCATTTAGACTACGAGAACACGTTCAAAGGCTGCAAAATTCAGCAGAATTAATTGGCTTAAATTTGCCGTGGTCAACTGAGGAGATAGAAGCAATTACTCAAGAAACACTTAAGCGGAACAATTTGCCAGAAGCGAACATTCGGATTGTGGTAACTGGCGGTTCTTCAGCCGACTTTATAACTCCTCCAGAACAACCTAGTTTAGTGGTTATTGTCTCTCCTATTTCCCAATATCCAGTGGAATATTATGAACAAGGGGTAAAAGTTGTCACTGTAGAAATGGAGCGGTTCATTCCTAACGCAAAAACTCTGAATTATATTTCTGCCATTATGGCTCTACAACAGGCAAAACGCGCTAGTGCGATTGACGCATTGTATGTCAATCAGCAAAATCATGTGTTGGAAGGAACGACTACAAATTTCTTTGTTTTTCGAGACTCTCAACTAATTACGCCAAAAGACAATATTCTTCATGGTATTACAAGAAATGTTGTCTTGGAACTTGCTAAAAACCGATTCGAGATAGTTGAGAAACCTATTTATTACAGCGATTTGAATAGTTGTGAAGAAGCTTTTATAACATCTTCAACAAAAGAGATTATGCCCGTAGTTCAAATTGATGAATTACAAATATCTAATGGAAAACCAGGAGAAAAGACTCAAATTCTCATGCATTTGTTTAACAATTATACTACTTTAGGTAAAGTATCAACATAGACTGATTTAAACTACTTAAAATATGCTGTGCGTATACGTGCGGCACGCTTTGTGCGTATGGGCAATTGCCACTAATCTAGTGTTCTGAGACATTATTAGAGAAAAAATATGCAGACAAGCATGATTGGAATGTCTGCACAACCAAAGCCGCCCGTTGCGCTTCTCAAACCCGTTACAGACCACTACTTCGCCACGAAGGTAACGGACAATTACTCTTACATAGAGAACTTCAAAGATGGAAAAGAGAACCGTTATAATATTTGAGCTTGAACCTGCACAATATCAACTACAGCACTAAAGCGCTTACTACAAACTAAGTCCAGTACAGAATCTTGGCATTGGGAAAGCGCCGTCCAATCTCATCCTCAAAAAAGGGCTTCATAGTCTTCATCGTGTCTGTATCGTAGACATACTTTGTGCCACCAAACTTATTTCGCTTGACACTGCGTTTAGCTTCGTCCATGTCTAGTTTTGATTGGGGATACCACGTTTGCAACACTTCTTTTGAACCTGGTGTAAAGCGGTGCGAGATAAGCTCAAAAGTGAGGTCACAATCAAAATCTAGTGCTTCACTAATCTGGTCAAACAAACGACCATAATGCATTTCCCAATCATCCATATGCATAATAGGCGCGATGACCAAACCTACAGGATACCCGCCACCACCTTGTTCTGGTGGTAACGCTAACCGCCGCAATGCCATCAGCCGTGATGATACGGACGCTGTACCACCTTCAAAGCGACCAGAAACAGGCGCAGCATTCACACTGATTCGGCAGCGTGTGTTACCATTGTGCGGTAAATTGAGTAGCTCATCCACAGCATCAAACTTGGACACCCATCGTAGATGTGCATCATCACGAGTGCCAAAGTAGCGGATACATTCAGCAAGGCTTCCTGTGAGATGCTCAATACCTAAAGGATCGGTGTAACAACTCACCTCAAAACTTGTTTTCCTCCCTGCTTGCTCGTAAGCTGCTAAGTTCTCTAATATTTGTGGCAGGTTGGCAAACACGCGAATGACAGGCGGACCTTGTAAGCTACCAGCTAAGTAGCAATATTGACAATGTGCTGGACAACCTTCGGCAATATGAAATTGCCACTCAGCCGATGGGGGGATAGGACTAAGCTTAAAGGAACTAGGCGGCGCTGTTACAATTGCGAGAGTGCGCTTGGCAGTGTTGTATGTGTCGCGTTCAGATTCTCCGCGCAAACCTGTCAAACGATTTCGCGCTAACTCTTCAATCGGTAAGTTGAGAGACTGCAAGCGTGCTAATATCTTCTGTCCCCACGGTTCAGAGAGGGCAGCTGGTGTGAATAACACCCGTTCTGGCATCCATAGTTTTGGTTCTCGCAAGGGTGTAGTTGGCGTCAGAACATTGTCTGCAATCATCTATCTTGCTAATTACTCCTAATAAATGTGGGTCAAGTTAAGCGATCGCAACAGCTAAAGAGACGCAAATGTGACGCATATTAAATATTCAGCTATTTATGCGATATATCTCTATTTTAAAATCATGAAAAATAACTTCGTACCTGCCAATAGAGCGGGTTATACCCAACTAAAAGTAGTAATTTTCTGTTGCAATTTTTGTTAACTTTAACTACGGCTGAACAACTACCTTGGCAGCATACACTTTGTATTTTTGGGATGTTGATTTAAAAATTGCTTCTGGGTTGCAATTATAATCCTTAACAGGAAACCACAGATAAAGTATGACCAAGCTACTCAGTAGCAGAAGCACTATAAAAATATAGTTGTGTTTATACCCCATAGACTTAAACAATTCATAACTCGTCATTACCAACTTAATGACGAATTAGGAATTATTGCATAGCGACTTGACTACAAAAGCCCAATCATGTGCAGGAGACCTTGACCTGTAATCAGTTCGATAATTAATGCTATGAAACCAAGCATAGCAATACGACCATTCCAAACTTCTGCACTTGTAGTCATACCCCATTCCCAACGTTCAGGCGGGTAGATTCTGACCTTTTTCTTCCATTGGCTGACTTGTGAAAACTTCAGACTGGGGGATTGCAACGCATCGAGAACCATGTCTGCTAGCGCTTTGACAAACACTGCATGAGTGTTTAAGGCGGGTACACGACGGAAGTTGTGAATTCCTGCTTCTTCTGCGATTTCCCGATACTCAATGTCAATTTCTTGTAGTGTCTCAATGTGTTCTGAGACAAAACTGATAGGCACGACAACCAAATCTTTCACGCCTTTTTCCGCTAGTTCTGGGATAGCATCCTCTGTATAAGGTTGCAGCCATTCCACGGGACCCACACGGCTTTGGTAAGCTAAAATGTGGGGATTTGGTCGATTGAGGGTTTGCATGATTAGATGCGTGCATTCCTCAATTTCTTGCTGGTAGGGGTCGCCTGCTTCTTCAACATAACTCTTGGGAACGCCATGAGCGCTGAAGAAAATATTAACCTCGTCAGGATGGGGAAACTGATCTAATTCTTGAGCGATGAGATCCGCCATCGCTTGAAGATAACCTGGATGTTTGTACCAAGAGGGGATGACGGTATAGTCAAGAAGCTGAAGTTTGGGGTCTTCTTGCCAAAGTCTTTCTAAAAGCCGGAAGCTAGAACCACTGGTACTGATAGAAAACTGGGGATACAGAGGTAATACGACCAGGCGTTCAATGTCATCTTTGGTAATTTTGGCGATCGCCTCTTCGGTGTAGGGATGCCAGTAACGCATTCCAACGTAGATATTAGCTTCTTGCCCCAAGGCATGGAGCTGTTCTTTCAAGGCTTCTCCCTGCGCTTCAGTAATGCGTCGCAACGGCGAACCGCCTCCAATTTGCTTGTAATTCTCTTGGGATTTTTGGGTACGCCTTGAAGAAATCAACCAAGCTAGGGGCTTTTGCAACCAGCGAAAGGGTAGGCGAATAATTTCTGGATCAGAAAACAGGTTGAACAGAAAAGGCCCGACATCCTCTAATTTGTCTGGACCACCGAGATTGAGTAATAAGACGCCTACGCGACCCATAGTAGTTATAATCCCCCAATCTTTTCATCTTTTTTACTAATGTTAACAATAATATCTTGAATAAATATCTAAAGTTAACAACAAAGAAAGATGCTGTGGCTACAATTTTAAGGGATTGGAGTTACCGTTACCAATGCCTGTATGATGGCGTATCCCTTCTGGGGGCTGTGAGTATAGCTGGTGAGGCGCGTTTGAGGCAAGTGGTAATGCTTGGGTTAACAATTCATGCAGACACCAAAGTTCTGGATTTATGTTGCGGTAGTGGTCAAGCAACGCAATTTTTTGTCAAATATTCACAAAATGTCACAGGGCGTTTACACTTGTGGATTTTCACAATCCTACTCATTCCCTATTTGTAAGCTAATCGTCATTCAGTTTTCCAGGATGATTCGTTTGTAGTAAGGGCTTCAGCCCTAGCTCTATGCAACTTGAATGCTCATTAGCTTACCTGGAAGGGCGCCTTGCTTCGAAGCACCTAGTGCCTCGAACGCGAGTGCGTGCCGTAGGCATAACAAATCTTTTTCAACTTTGTCTTTAATAAATTTAGGGGCTTGTACCTTTTTAACATTCAGAATTCTGTATTCTGTATTCTTTTTTGGTCAGCCGTGCCCACGGTGAGGAGCTTAGGCGTGACAGTGCATAAGTTGATTTCTTCTCAATCTATTTATTAAGGATACAGTACAAGAACTTTAGACAAAATTGCCTAAAGTCCGGTCTAGTAAAGCAAAGTCTTGACTTATGATTATCAACCTATTTGATACCGTCAATTCCTATCGAGATATTAATCTCGACTTAGTTGCAGCAGCTGTAACACCAGACGAGCAACTAGTATCAAACTTTCAAACTTTTGTTAGAACAAATACACGACGTTGTCATTTTAGTGATATGTATGTATTTGGTGACAGCCTTTGTGATATTGGCAGTGCTTTTGATGCTACGCAAAAGGCATTAGGACAAGGGAGTCCACCATCACCTCCATACTTTCAAGGACGCTTTTCCAATGGTCCAGTATGGGTAGAATACCTTGCGACATTACTAGAATTAACCTCTAAGAGGAATACTAACTTTGCCACAGGTGGTGCGAATACAGGAGCTAAGAACACCTTCATTCCAGATAATCAATTGGGTTTACCGGGATTGCAGCAGCAAATCAACAGCTTTATTGAAGATTTAAAGGCAGCAAATCGGCTTGCTGATCCAAAGGCGCTTTACATTGTATGGGCGGGAGCCAATGACTACTTAGGCGGTGGCGTGACTCATCCTGCCATGCCCATCGAAAATCTCTCATATGCTATCACGTCCCTGGCTGCTGTTGGCGCTAAAAATATCATGGTACTGAACTTGCCAAACTTGGGAGAAGTTCCTGCTACACGCACAGATAGTCAACAATCTACCCTTCTCAACGCATTAACACAACAGCATAACTTTAGCTTATCTGAATTACTTAACACTTTGAATTTAGGTTTTGACGTGAGCATCATTCCTTTTGATGTTAATTCACTATTCCATCAAGTGTTTACTAATCCAACAAAATTTGGTTTTACGAATGTGACTGATGCTCAACTCGACCAATCAGATCATCTTCAAAATGACACTGATAAATTCTTCTTTTGGGATGTCCTGCATCCCACAAGATTTGGTCATAGTCTGTTAGCAGAATTTGCCTTTTCGTTGCTGGCGCCGACAGTTCAAGCAAGGCTATCAACTAACCAACATAGTTTGTTGAATTTATAATGATAGCGAGAGTAGATGCTGGTAGGGTATTTCATAAATCCATTACGTCTTGAATTTCCGCTTCATATAGCAAAATTGTTGTCTCAGAACCTACCCTACCCATTTCTGGTAGTGGTCCCATTTCCATTTCAACGGCATAAGCCCACATACCTGAATCAAGTTGGTAATTCTGGATTTTTCCTATACCGCCAAAAAAGGAAACAAGTTGATGTTTGCTAAATCTAGGTAGTGTTGCTGTCCTCATTTCAATTCTCCTTGTATACCTATCAATCTGGTTTAATTTATAGGTATTTGAGGTTTTAGGCAGAATTACTGTAAGGCAATAATCACTACGAATATCGTAGTTATATTTCGATAATATTTCCCCTCTACACTACTCATCCCTGCCAAGAGACTTAAACCACGCATACCCCAAAGGATGATTTGATTTTGAGTTCAATTTGTAGTGAAAAACACAAAAAAGTAAGCTAATCGTCATTCAGTTTTCCAGGATGATTCGCTTGTAGTAAGGGCTTCAACCCTAGCTCTATGCAACTCAGAAGTCAGAAGCGGAGCCACCAGATGCTCCGCCTCCGGTCAGAAGTAAAATTTGCTCTCTGTCTGGCTTTGAGACAACTCTGTTGTACTTCATTCACTTGCAATGTGCTGTAAGTACTTGCAGCACTCTTCATCTCGACTTCTTTAAGTTTAACAGCCAATCTCGTGCAGCTTGGGGGGAACGCAGATGTACCACTTGCAGATGGCTATGTTCAGGTTTTTTGAACAGCAGAGGATACTCTCTGCGCTTTTTATGGTAAGTCTGAAGCGCCCACAAAATAATCGAATCACGGCTAAAGGTTTTTTTCCAACTTTCGCGGTTACCATTGCAGACTTCCTGTTGTGTCACCACCCGGTGAAATGTTCGCCATCCCAACTGCTTCATAACAACCCACAGCGGATAATCTAACCAGACAACTGTGTCAGCCTTTCCCCAAACTATGTCGCGTACCAGGCTGTAATTGCCATCAACCACCCAGGTATTGCTTGCAAGTGCTTGAGAAACTCGTTCACGCATCACATCATCTGGGACTTCTATCCAGTTCGGTTCCCAATGTAACTCATCCAATTCTACATGGGGGATGGCAAGATGCTGGGAAATTTGCCCTGCTAAAGTTGTCTTGCCAGATCCACTTGTGCCAATGACAGAAATTCCTTGAGGGAATGCGGGCGAATATTTCATATTCAAGAACCCTAAACCTAAAATATCTTTACTCAACTGAGGTACCTGCGGAATGTAGGATCTAACTCAAGTTATTTTGTTACCGCAGGAGGTCATGGTGATCAAGTTTTCGCGGCTCAAATCTTTGTTTGCCTTCGGAGTCACCCTTTGCTTGATGCTGGTCTGCTCCGTTGCATTGGGGCAAACGAGCGAGGCGCAGAGCCTACTACGCGCACGAGTCGAGGTTCTAGGTACAGATATTACTGGCACCCTAATCCTGACACAGCGAGAGAATGGAGTAGTGCGGATTCGAGGCACCATTCAAGGTGATCCAGCAACGCTGACTCCGGGTCTGCACGGACTCCACATTCATTCTGTGGGCGTGTGCGAACCCGGTGCTCAACCTCCTTTTACCACCAGTGGTGGGCACTTTGACCCTGGTCCTTTTGGTTCGGAAGTTCCTGTACAGGAGAACCATCCGTACCATCTAGGTGACTTGCCAAACCTGGTCGTGGATGAGATGGGATACGCAAACTACAATACGCTCACCAGTCGCGTCACCCTGAGTGAAGGTCCTCTCTCCGTGTTTGATGATAATGGTAGTGCAATCATCATTCACCAGTTAACAGATCAACAAAAAGCAGGCGGGACGGCTGCTGAAGCGGGTGGGGGACGGTTAGCCTGTGGGGTCGTGACGCGTGAAGATGGATCTTACCAATCAGACGATCAGGTGTGATTATGCTTGCTTACTCAAAGGAGGGATTCCTTGATTAAGTTGTATACTCTGCATTAATCTTCACGTAGTCGTAACTTAAGTCACAACCCCAAGCTTTACCCGAACCATGACCATTGCCAATACTGACGGAAATAATCACTGGATTGTCTAATCGTTGTTTGATGATGCCACGATGAACTGACAAGTCATTGCTCATATTTGTAGCAACTAAATCCTGTGGCACACAAGCATCTGCTGCGGCTTGTTTGAGATATTCACTGGCTACTTTTCGGTCAAATGGTAGTGGTTGACCATTCTCCATAAGCAAGAAATCTCCTAGCTTTATTTTCAGGTTTTCTTGCTCAAAAGGAACTCCGGCGCGTCCAGCGGCGGCGGCGATGCGTCCCCAGTTGGGGTCGCGTCCAAAGATGGCAGATTTGACAAGAGAAGAACCTGCAATGGTTTTGGCAACTTGTCGGGCTGCTTGTTCATCCTGCGCCCCTGTGACTTGTACTTCTATCAGACAAGTTGCGCCTTCACCGTCACGGGCGATCGCCTTTGCCAAGTGCTGGCAAACTGCTGTTAACATCGCCTCTAATTTTTCTGCTTCTGCACCCATTTCGGTCATTGCAGGGGTGCGGGATTGCCCGTTAGCAAGGGCGATTAAGCTATCGTTGGTACTCGTATCGCCATCAACTGTGATGGAATTGAAGCTTTGATCTGCTGCGCGGCTCAACATTTGTTGCCATAGGATGGGAGATACTGCTGCATCACAGGTCACAAATGCCAGCATGGTTGCCATGTTGGGATGAATCATCCCTGAACCTTTGGCAATTCCCCCAATCCGCACTGGGCGATCGCCTATAGTTGTCTCTAGGGCAATAGATTTTGTCACCAAGTCTGTAGTCATGATTGCGCTTGCGGCTGCATCCGACCCTGTTTCGGAAAGGGCGGCTACGAGTTTGGGAATTCCTGCTTTGAGCGCATCCATGCGAATGCGTTGCCCAATCACCCCAGTAGAAGCTAATAGCACGGATTCTGAGGGGATATTCAGTGCTTGCCCTACCATCATGGCATTTTCTAGGGCATCTAACCAGCCTTGATTACCAATTGCAGCGTTTGCTTGTCCGGCGTTGCAGAAAATAGCACGAGCGCTCTGTTTAGCTTGCAAGCGTTGGCGACAATAATCCACAGGCGCTGCTTTTACTTGACTGGTCGTGAATACACCTGCGGCGATCGCCTCTACATCTGACACTATCAAAGCTAAATCTGGCAATCCCGAAGGTTTCAAGCCTGCTGCAATTCCTGCTGAGCGATACCCCCTAGGTGCTGTGATACCACCAGTAATTTCCTGCCAGTCTGCCATTGTTTTTCCCCTACAACTTTATAGTGGCTTGAGGAGCGATTATATCAAGCTTTTGTCCTTTGTCCGAGTGTTTGCGACTCTTGACAAATAACTCTTGACAAACAACTAGTAATTAATAACTAATAACTATAAATAAATAAAAAAGAGAGAGCCACTTGGGTAGCTCTCCAGATCATCAGGGTGCATCTACTTAACATAGTATATCACTTTTGCACTGGGGGGCAATACCCCTCACCCCCGTTTCACTCTCAAAATTTTCTTAGCAATTTTCCAGGAGATGGTAAAGAAAAAAAAGAGAGAGCCACTTGGGTAGCTCTCCAGATCATCAGGGTGCATCTACTTAACACAATATATCACTTTTGCACTGTGGGGCAATACCCCTCATCCGGTTTCATTCTCAAAATTTTCTTAGCAATTTTCCAGGAGATGGTAAAGAAAAAAAAAGAGAGAGCCACTTGGGTAGCTCTCCAGATCATCAGGGTGCATCTACTTAACACAATATATCACTTTTGCACTGTGGGGCAATGCCCCTCACCCCGTTTCATTCTCAAAATTTTCTGAAGATTTTTGAGGAATAATCTTAGAAATATAGTGAGGAAAAGTTATTTTTTGATTTTCATCTGTGCTTGATACTCGTAAAAAATAGAAAAAAGGAGAGCCACTTGGGCAACTCTCCAGATCATCAGGGTGCATCTACTTAACACAGTATATCACTTTGACACTGAGGGGTGAGACCCCTCTTTTTTGAGGTTTTACTAAAGATACGGTGAAGAAATTGCCAAGAAAACACTATTGTAGAGACGTGCCATGGCACGTCTCTACAGAATTTAGCCATTCAGCTTCTTTTCCACCAATTGGTTAGTCAGTTTGGGTTCAGCGAGTTTGTTGGTCTTTTTCAAAACCTGTCCAACAAAGAAGCCTTTGAGGTTGGTGTTACCGTTGCGGTACTTTTCTAGTTCTTTGGGATTTGCGGCCATGACTTCATCAATGATGGCTTCCAACAGACTGGGATCACTGATAAGTTCCTTATCTTTAAATAATTCCTCAGGAGAACGACCATTGAGCAAATCTGGAAGCTTCTCTTTAGCTATGGCGTTGCTAATTTTCCCTTTTTCAATCCGAGTGATGACATCAGCAAGATTGGTGGGTGTCAGGGCTATTTCGGTGATGTTGAGTTTATTTTTGTTAAGGTAGGCGGCGATGTCCTGAGTAATCCAGTTTGCGGCTTGTTTGGGATTTGCACCAGCAGCAATAACCGCTTCAAAATACTCAGCAACTGCACGTTCTTCTGTCAACACTCGCGCATCATAGACAGTCAGCCCCAACTCACATTCATAATGATGGCGTTTCTGGGCTGGTAGTTCAGGAAGATGACTGCGCCACTCTTCTAATTGTTCATTAGAAACCTCAATCGGTGCTAAATCTGGTTCGGGAAAGTAGCGGTAATCGCTAGAACCTTCCTTAACCCGCATACTAATTGTGCGTTGAGAGCCTTCTTCCCAAAGGCGAGTCTCTTGTATAATTCGTTCGCCAGCTTCTACCGCTACGATTTGCCGTTCAATTTCGTATTCAATCGCCCGTTGAATGGCGTTGAACGAGTTCATGTTTTTGATTTCTACCTTAGTGCCAAATTCCTTTTGTCCAACAGGACGCACGGAGATATTGACATCGCAGCGTAGAGAACCTTCTTGCATGTTACCATCGCTGACGCCAAGATAGCGTAAAATTCGCCGCAACTCTTGAGCATACTCAGCGGCTTCTTGTCCAGAACGCAAATCGGGTTCCGAAACAATTTCTACCAACGGCACACCCGCCCGATTGTAATCTACCAGAGAGTAGGTGGAACCAGAAAGGCGGTCACTTCCCGCGTGTACCAATTTGCCTGCATCTTCCTCCATGTGCAGGCGTGTGATCCCAATCTTTTTGCGAACGGGGTTAGCGTCAGCATCGACCAATTCAATTTCTAACCACCCATGTTCAGCAATGGGCAAGTCATACTGAGAAATTTGGTAATTTTTGGGTAAGTCAGGATAAAAATACTGCTTGCGGTCAAATTTGCTATATTTTGCAATTTGGCAATTCAACGCCAGACCCGCTTTGACAGCGTATTCTAGGACTTTTTCATTAAGGACAGGCAAAACACCAGGCAAACCCATGCAAACTGGGTCAATGTTAGTATTGGGGTCAGCACCAAATGCCGTAGAGCTAGAAGAGAAAATCTTTGTTTTGGTGCTGAGCTGACAATGGGTTTCTAGACCAATAATTGCCTCGTACTCAGTTTTTACTGGAGCAGCAGAAGTCATAAAATCACAAATTGGGCATAATCCTTCATAGTGGTACTATTGTAGTCTGCTATAGACTTGCCCTAAGGACGGGTCGGTTCAGCTTTCTCGACTGAGTTATCGTTCAATCCTAAAGTCAATTGCAGAGGAGTCCGTGATGGGTATGCCTTCACCACCTGCCGATAAACCTGATAGTTAGTGGGTAGTGTCCTCTGTTCCTCCCCGATTCTATAGTTCAGTTGGTACTTCACACTTTTTAACAATTCGGGATTACTTGCCTCTTGAAACTTTTTGCGTTGTTCCACCTCATCAACTGAAGGTCGCGGCGGCAAAGCTGGCCACCATAAACCCCTGTCATCAGGACCAGTGACTGCTCCTTCTGGCTTCAAGCCATTACGATTAAGCAAGGAAGTCGTCGCAAAAGTTTCAAAGCGCGGTACTTGTCCATTACTTAAGTCATCGGCATACTTAACTTGCCAAGTATAAGTGGTAAGCGCTGTGGCTTCATACTGGTCAGTGGTCAGGGTGCTGCAACTACTGAGTGTCAGCGTAGTCAGCATAGCCACTGTCAAGAGCAAAAATCTTAACTTTCGCATTATCCTTTTGAAATTTTACCACATTATTTTGATCAGCTTTCTGTGGGCGAACAGATGTTTAAGTTATCGGGGTCTACCTCATAGGCAGCACCAAAGCCAATAACAAAGCGACCTTTAGTTGGCTTAAGCTTAAAAATGCGGAAGTCTGGCAAATCGCGCAATAGTTGAATAATATCTCCGAAACGCGCTTCAAAGCTATCTACAATTTGGTTCCATAACTCCGTGTCTCGTTCCACTAAGCTCGCTGTACAGTCAAAGGTAAGACGGCGACGGGCAAAGATCTGCTTGGTTTGAGATTCGTCTTCAATAAAGAGCACACTCGCCTTGGGGACAGCATAGAGATTTTGAGTGTGGGTAGAAAGACCGCTGACATAGATGTAAATATTTTTGCTTTCATCTATGACAAAAGGAGCATAGCTCGCATTGGGAATGTTATCTGCACTTACGGTACTGATAATAAGGCTTTGGAAAAGGTCTGTGAAGCCTTGATATGCGGTGAGGGCGGTTTCAAATTGGGACATATATTGCAGTCACGCCTGGGTTCTTTTTTGGTAAACAATAGAACTCTTGCAAAAGTATGGATTTAGAAGTTAGAACCACAGATGCACAACGGACACTTGCATGCCAGTCGCCTCCGGAGGGAAACCCTCCTGGAGCGTTGGACTCCCCGCACAGCAGTGTGCTCCAGATTAACACAGATAATTTATCTGTGTGCATCTGTGTGCATCTGTGGTTTTATTTTAATTACTCTTGACAAAGACCACTAGAAATCACTCCAGAGTCGGTTTAGTTCGAGCGTAGGAGTTTAAAAACAGAACAAAGAGAATTGCAAAGGTAAGGTCAATAACACCTGGAACTAAATAAAATGGGTGAAGCTTGCCTACCAAAGTATGATAAGCCAGCACAACGAAGACCGAAGATTGCGCCAAAATTCCAAGTTTTACAATGCCGTGATTGCGCTCGATGTCCTGACCAACCCACCAATAGCCAATCCCGATAACAAAGACCAACACGAGAAATAGGTGTGAATATTCAGAATTGATCAGGGGTTTCTCGCCAAGCAACTCGCGAATCCATTGGTCGGATAACAGCAAAAACACAGATTCGACCCAATTGATTAGAGCCTTAAGTTGAAATATATACTTCCACGTCATTTGATTATTCATAATTGCACGCGCTTTGAATCCTCTTCTCTAGAACGTTTTGCTTGAAGGGAGGAAAGGTCACAACAAGTAAAAAGTAAAAAGGTAAAAGAAAACACCTTCTTTCTTTTGACTTTTGACTTGGTTCTTTTAACTTGGAGTTAAGCGATCGCCATCTGCTCTTGCAGTTTGCTTTTAGCTGTTTTAAACTCGCTAGCCATTTGCTTCTGCTGCTCATGGCTGAAGTTGTCACGGAGTTTGGGGAATATATCCTTTTCTTCTTGATTAATATGAGTTCGCACAGCAGTTCTTAGCTGCTCAATTTTTGCTTTGAATTCAGATGAAGCAGGATTGATAGGCTTAATTTCGTCTAACATCTCCATCACTTCGTCGGTCTGGTCGTATATTTCCTGTGTGTGTTCGTAATACTGACGAACTGCTGGGTAGACGACTTGTTCTTCGGCTGTGCCATGAGCTTTTATGTCTTTGTAGAGTTGCCCAAAATACTCTTGAATTTTATGAGGATCATTAGCGTTGAAAATTTCCACAAACAGAATATCAGCCTTAGTATGATCCATCAGGAGAAGCTCACGGATACCCATCTCGTCATCGGTACGTGTGATGACACTACCCACCACGCCAGTTAAGGCGGCAACAGCATCTTGAACTCGTGCCCACAGTCCCTGCTTTGGCTCTTTTCCTGTCAGTTCACGAACACCCAGAATCTCCAGAATTCCTTTGAGTTGCTCTTGATGAGCGCGGTTTTCAAAGTTAACTGTATTTAAAGGAGTTATGGCAGCTTCAACATCAGCACCAACAACTTGAGCAGCTTTGTGCATCAGCAGTCCAGCCATTGTTTGCTTATGCTTGAGCAATTCATGCTCTTGTACTTTCTCAAACAAAGTCAGTTCAGATTCCATAAGTTTCTGAACTTCCGCAATTATCTTCTGGGTTGTTGCCTTAGGTTCACCCTTGACACCGTACTGAACAATGACAGTATCGAGAACGCCCAGGTTTTTCTGATCATCTTTGAGCATATCCTGTAGGCGTTCCCGAATATCATCATCAGTGCAGTTTTCAATGAATTGCTGCTCATTCTGAATCAGCAGATTTTGTAGTGCTTTCATATCTGCCAATTTTGTTGCAATTGAAAGGCGCTTAGTGTCATCAAGAGTTGATCCCATTTTTTATGCTCCTCTAACAAATGATCATGCTATTTAAGCAAGCGAATGCAATCCCTTATCCTGTAGGTTCTTCTCAATGTGCTGCATTTCCTCGATTGTCTCTCCAGCCACAATCCCAGAAATTTCGGTATAAATTTTTCCGTATTTGACCTTCTCTAAAGCTGACAGGATGATAAAGTTTTTGTGATCCAGTTCTGGTTTCAGGGTCACTAGAATCGAGTCCAATGTCCCATCCATGCGGTAGTCGGTGGAATATTTAGCCACCTCCTTTCCAAGGGACAGTAGGGTATGGCGCTGTAAGCACAGCGGAGTTGAGCCATTGATTCGGAAATTGGCATCGATCGCATAAAGCTGTCCGTCTTTATCTTCCAACACGTCGAAGCCAATAAAGCCGAAATAACCGACCTTATGAGCATACTCACCAATGGCGGCAATCATCTCAAAGAATTTGCTCATGTCCGTCTCGCGGTAGTGAATCAGTCCCCCTAAATAGATGCCCTCCTCTGTAACGAGTTGGCTTGTGGTACCGATGAGGGTTATATCTCCCGCTTTGTTGAGATAGAACTGCACGCAGTAGTTCTGCACCTCATTCTTGACGAACTCCGAGACAATAATTGTATTCAGCAGTTTATGATCTAGATACTTCCTCAGTTCTTCAAAGCAGTAGTTTAGATCGCTGGCGCTTTTGATAATGTAAGTGCCTTCTCCTGAAAGTCCGTGGGACGTTTTGATCAAGTAGGGGAATTGTTCCGGTAACTGAATGTCTTCGAGACTCTTGGTGTGCAAATTGTAACTCTCGTATTTCGGACATTGCACTCCTAGCTCGGCTAGTGTCACTTTGTCAAGCAAGCGGTAGTGAGTGTCCGGATCAACGGCGTGTTTTTCAGGTTTGAGATTATCAAAGGGAAATAGAGTGATGAGTTTGTCAAAGCGATCGCTCTGGCTGAGATCATCCAGATAAAGCGAGCAGTCTAGCGTCTGCATACTGCTATAGCTGAAGCCAAAATGCTCTCGCCAGTAGTCAATCAGCAACTTTTGTGGCTCAACAATGACAATTCCTGGAATGGCATCACCTAACACAGCCAGATTTTTCCAAGGTTCCTTCTGACAAAGCTTGTTGAAGGGAGTTTTGGTGGCTTCACTACTGCCGTCTTGAATGAAGTATTTTTTTGTGTTGGGGTAAGCCGCCCAACTGGCAGTTGCAGGGTAATTTAAAATGAGCGCATAATGTGCATCAATGATGTCTTGAGCAAACAAATCAGAAAAAGAACAACCGTGAAAATACTGAAAATCGTATGTTAAGTTCATAAAAAAATGTTTTCAAGACTCACTTCCGCATCTACCTGACAAACAAGGTATTAGTTGCAGAATTTTGATTCCTCTATCCGCAAGCAGAAACGGATTCGTGAAAAATTCCGCACTAATTTCAGTAAGATTTAGCGGTCTCTCGCATTAGTTTTGATTGGTTTGGTATCATCAAAACCCTGTAGAGACGTGCCATGGCACGTCTCTACAACCCACCAGAATTAATGCGACAAAGCACTAGCTTCTTTTTTGGTAAACACAGCTGGTTTGTCCAGTTCCGTGGTCATATAACCACAAGCCATGTCCTGCGAGTTATAAGCCCAGCCAACCCGTCCCTGATGGTCTAAGAGGATGCACCCAGCCTCACCTGTAACTTTAGATTTCAGAGTGTTGATCGCCATCTGCGCTGCTTCGTCTGGATGCCTGTCTGCACTCAGGAAATCAATCGCAGTTTTCGCCAGAACCACCGGGATAATCGACTCGCCATCACCTGTTGTTGAGCAAGCGCCGAGTTTATTGTCAGCGTACAAGCCACTGCCAACGATCGCGCTATCGCCAACGCGACCAGGTTGCTGATTCATTAAGCCCCCAGTTGAGGTTCCAGCTACTAGGATACCGCTAGCATCTAGAGCGACACAGCCAATGGTGTTGGGGCGATCCAGAACTTCCTGCTCCTCCTTCCACTCCTGCCACGTCTCATGAGATATCAAGTCTTCTTTTGCACACATTTCGGCTCCGTTGTCTGCGGCAAAGCGTTCTGCATGGTGCGCCACTAGCATCCTGGGTTTTTCATCCATAATCTTACGTGCCACCGAGATTGGATGACGCACACCCTGAACTGCTGCCACTGCGCCCCAACCTAAGGTATCGCCCTCCATGATCGCCGCGTCTAGTGCCACCTCTCCCTCAGTGTTGAGACTCGCGCCCAAACTGGCGTTAAAGGTCGGGTCAGCTTCCAGAACGCGGATGGCTGCCTCAACGGCTTCTGCCGCAGTGCCTCCCTTAGTCAGCACTGCCCAACCTGCGTCTACTGCTGCCAAGCATCCAGCTTTGTTGGCTGCAACTTTATCCTCTGAAATGCTTTTCGCTCCACCGTGAACAATAATAGCTAGTGTCATAAATTTCCTTCTTTTCCTATGAACCTTGTGTGACTGAAATTGCCTCAACCGGCTGGTCAATCACTTGCAGTAATCGCTGTCGTAAAGTATCTAAGCCTAGGCGTTGCGTCGCTGAAATAAACACGGCTTCGGGATACTTTTGCCCAGTCAATGCCAGAGTTTCGCTATCTACCTGATCAACTTTATTAAAAGCAATCAAGGTTGGCGTTGTTCGTAAAGTTGTTGCAGTTTCTTAATTTGGCTCGATTTTAATGAGTGAATATTTCCATAAATAGTTTGCATAAAATTGTTCTTGAGTGCATTAGTTTTATACTTACCAATCTTCTTTATTCACTTTATATTCCTAAGGTTATAAGGTAGATTAAATCGCTACTTTTGGGTGAGAACTTAGGATTAGAATTATCCTTTTCTCTACCTATAAACGTGTTTCAAATCTAAAAATCATGTTTTCTTAATGCAGAAGTTAGCTGTTCTCTATTCTACCTATATCCCTTTGGCAAAGGGTTCTTATGTTTTATAAACGTTATTTTGTGTTTTTAATTACAAATTAAGTTAACATTATTCCATTCATTTGGTAGAAGTCGAGTTGAAAACAACAGTTTTATTGTAGAGAGCGACCTGGCTTTTTTCTAACCCGATAAATGTAAGTTGGTTGAGGAGAATAAAGTATGCAATTTCAAATTGAATGTAACAGCTTGAAAAATAATCAAATGTGCTTAATATGCGAGCAGCTGTTTCAGGCGAGGGAAGCGAGATTAATTGTGTGCAGCGAAAAGGGCGATGGCTATGGCGATGTTTGTCCTGAGTGCATAGGTAGGGGTGCTCATTGGATCAAAACCCAACTCCAACAGTTCAGCAGCAAGTTTAGTGCCTGAGATTGGGGCAGATCGTATTCCAACAACTATGATAAGTCTATGATAAGTATCAATTTCTCGCCTGTTACCTGAGTAACACCTCTTTCTAGCTATTTTCACAACGATCACTCATCAGGGATCGCAGCCAAATGGTTTTATAACAAATTTCAATCAAAAAATTTAACCCAATCAATCCGTCCTTAAAATAGTAAATATAGGGGCGGTTTTTTGATATTGGGTAGCAAAAATTTCATTTGATTTTTTCAACTACTCGCGCTCACATTTCCCCCTAGGTGTGCCATAATGTCACGAGCCAGAAAGCAACACCTAACTAGTTGCCCCCAAGCTAGGGGCAATAGCGATCGCTTGCTTACTGGACAGATCCACCCTTAGGTATTTGCTACTAGGGGATAGTTGGGTTTGAGGTGAGTGACAAACTTTAGGTATTCCTACAGGCAATATTCACCGAAATGTTTGGAACAAGGCGAATTTTTGAAAATTCATTTTGTAGAAGATTGTAGAAGAGTTGGGAAGAGATTGCGATGAACTTGTTAGAGTTGGAGAATCGTGCGGTTGAACTAACCTCTCATGCCAATAATAAGATGAGATTTGGTTTAAAACATACAGCATACCCGCGTCCGCAGTTCCAGCGAGCGCATTGGCAAAGTCTAAACGGTCTGTGGAAGTTCGCATTTGATGACCAGGGCAAATGCGTTCGACCTAGCGACCTTACCCAGTGGACACATGATATAGAAGTTCCCTTTGCTCCGGAATCTACCAAAAGTGGTATTGGTGATACAGGATTTCACCCGAACTGCTGGTACGAGAGGGAATTTGAAACACCACCAGGCGAGGGCAGATTGCTATTACACTTCGGTGCTGTGGACTATCGCGCTCGTGTCTGGGTTAACGGTCAATACATAGCGGAGCATGAAGGCGGACATATCGGTTTCACCCTCGATATTACCCATGTGTTGAATGACAGTGGAATCACGAAGGTGACAGTGTGGGCGCAGGACGATCCTCAAGACCTTGCCAAACCTAGAGGGAAGCAGGATTGGCAGCTAGAACCGCACAGTATTTGGTATCCTCGCACCAGTGGTATTTGGCAGACAGTCTGGGTTGAGCGCGTGGGTACGAGTTATATAGATCATATCCGCTGGACTCCCGATTTTGAGCGGTGGGAAATAGGTTGTTACGCTGCGCTCGCGGGTGATGTGCCTGCTTCTGGGGTACAAATAAAGATGAAACTGAGCGTTGGCGATAGAGTGCTGGTGAACGATACCTATGAAGTGTTCAACGGGGAGATTAGCCGCCGCCTCGCTCTTTCTGATCCAGGTATCGATGACTACCGCAACGAATTACTGTGGAGTCCGGAAAAGCCGACACTGATTGATGCAGAAGTTCAGTTGTGGTACAAAGACCAACTGCTGGATGAGGTTATAACTTATACGGCAATGCGGACTGTGAGTATACAGCGCGATCGCTTTATGCTCAACGGTCGTCCCTACTATTTGCGGCTGGTTCTCGATCAAGGCTACTGGCAAGATTCACTGATGAGTGCACCTGATGATGACGCGTTGCGGCGCGATGTGGAACTCGCGAAAGCAATGGGCTTTAACGGAGTCCGCAAGCACCAAAAAATTGAAGACCCCCGCTTTTTATATTGGGCAGACGTGCTGGGGCTGTTAGTATGGGAGGAGATGCCCAGTGCATATCGCTTCTCGCCTAAAGCAGTAGAGCGCACCACCAAAGAGTGGACAGATGTCATCAAGCGGGATATCAACCACCCCTGTATTGTGGCTTGGGTACCGTTCAATGAATCTTGGGGAGTTCCGAATCTGGTCGAAACACAGGCTCACCGGAACTACGTTTTAGCAATGTATCACTTGACCAAGACGCTCGATCCGAGTCGCCCAGTGATTGGTAACGATGGCTGGGAAAGTACAGATACGGACATTCTGGCTATCCATGACTACGACACCAATCCGCAGCACTTGGCTTATCGTTATGGACCGGAAGTCAAGCTATCAGATTTATTTGATCGTAAGCGTCCCGGAGGGCGCATCCTCACACTCGACAACTATCCTCACCAGGGACAGCCAGTGATGCTGACCGAGTTTGGCGGTATCGCCTATGCCCCTGAAGACAAGCCCGATGCTAATAAAATCTGGGGATATGAGCGCAGCTGGAATATCTCCGAGCTACAAATGAAATACGCTGCCCTACTGCAAACTATCAATAATATTGAGATATTCAGTGGATTTTGTTACACGCAGTTGACGGATACGTTCCAAGAAGCTAACGGGTTGTTGTACGCCGATCGCACGCCGAAATTTCCCATCGAGGCGATCCGCGCAGCGACCCTTTCAGGAGAAGGATTATGTACTCCCACGCACTGTTAAAGCCAGATGGTCGCCCACTGACTTTATATAGTCGATACCCTATAGCCGAGAATATTACAGCTACTAGCCCTAGCAATGAGCCAGTACAGGCAAATCCG